>CAKSBK010000214.1 GCA_934438035.1 uncultured Christensenellaceae bacterium | reverse complement strand
GATTTGATGTGCGTTTTAGAGTTAAAGACGGCATACTCACGGTAGTGGAGATAGTTGAGCTTTGACAAACATTCGATATATAGTGAATTATTTTGAGAAAAATTAAATAAATATAGGATATTATATTGACATGAGTAATGCTGTGTGATTATAATATTAATATTCCTGTGAAGCTTTCGGGATCTTAGTGAAACCGGAAGTGGAGGACACTCTGGAGAATCTCATTAATTTGAGTGCCGACGGTGCAAGGCTGGGATTTCCGGCTGAATCTCTCAGGCAAAAGGACAGGGCTAAAATAAATTCTTTTAAGTGAATTTGTCCTATTCCCCGGAGTTGTCAAGATTGACAACCTTTTTTTATTAATAAATGCTTATTAGGGAGGACAAATGGATACTTTACTTTCAATCGTTCAAACGATTAACTCTTATTTATCGGATTATATTCTGATAATACTGCTCGTCGGCTGCGGAATTTTCTTTACGGTAAAAACAAAATTCGTTCAGATTCGCTGTTTTGGCGAGGGCATGAAAAAAATGTTCGGCGAATTTTCTTTAAACGGAAAAAAACACAAGAGCGGAATGAGCTCGTTTCAGGCATTAACAACGGCTATAGCTGCTCAGGTAGGCACGGGAAACATTGTAGGCGCATCCGGCGCTATACTGATAGGCGGCCCCGGCGCGATTTTCTGGATGTGGATAATAGCGTTTTTCGGTATGGCGACTATTTATGCGGAGGCTGTTTTGGCGCAGAAGACCAGAGTTGTTCACGAGGACGGTTCTGTTTCCGGCGGTCCGGTGTATTATATTAAAAAAGCGTTTAACAACAAATTCGGAAAATTCCTTGCCGGCTTCTTCGCAGTTGCGATTACGCTTGCTTTAGGATTTATGGGCAGCATGGTTCAGTCAAATTCCATAAGCGAGGCATGCTCAAACGCTTTTGGCATTCCCGGCTGGGTTATAGGAATAATTGTAGCGGCGCTCGCTTCGTTTATATTTATCGGCGGTCTTAAGAGACTCGCCTCTGTAACTGAAAAAATTGTACCTCTTATGGCGGTGATATACATAGTCGGCGGTATAATACTTTTAATCTGCCGTATCAAATATGTTCCCGAGACTTTCGGAATGATTTTCAAGTATGCGTTTACACCTAATGCAATTATAGGCGGAAGCATAGGTTATGCAATAAAGACAGCAATTAGCCAAGGCGTTAAGAGAGGACTTTTCTCTAATGAAGCGGGAATGGGCTCCACTCCGCATGCGCATGCGCTTGCAAATGTCAAAGAGCCGCATGATCAGGGCGTTGTTGCAATGGTCGGTGTGTTTATTGATACTTTCATAGTTTTAACGCTTACGGCGCTTGTTGTTATTTCTACGCTTTATGCCGGAAACGGAGTTTTAATGGGAGGCGCAGAGGCGGCTACGGCAGCGGGAATTAGCAAAACCAATATGGCGCAGCTTGCGTTCGGCAGTGTGTTCGGAGAGAGCTTCGGAAATATATTCGTTGCCATATGCCTTGTGTTCTTCGCTTTTTCAACTATAATAAGCTGGAATCTTTTCGGAAAATTGAATGTTGAATATCTTTTCGGCAAAAAGGCTACTCTTGCGTACTCCATAATCGCCGTTATATTTATTTTCTTAGGCTCGATACTTTCAAACGACCTTGTTTGGGAGCTTACGGATATGTTTAACAATATAATGGTAATACCCAACGTAATAGCGCTTGTGGCGTTAGGAGGAATGGTTGCCTCCTGCGTTAAAAAGAAGGGTAAGATTGAAAAAATAGTAGAAGATAAAAAGTAATTTACAGAAATTATGCTTAGCTTCTATAAGCCGGCGTGATAAAGCTTAATTACCTAAGTTATTATAACTTCACAATTTAGGCTCTGACTAAAAAAGGTCGGAGCCTTTTTTAACAGTGAAAACATTTTTAAAGAAACTAAAGAAAAACTCAAAGTCAAATGCAAAGTTCTGCCTCTGAAAATTAAATAATATTCGAAAACGGACATGGATAACGTACGTTTTGCAATAAAAAACGGCGCAGCTTGCCGGGAAATCCTTCGGCTGTGCCGTGAGTATAGTACTTGAAATTTGTCATGCTGTATTTACGGGCAATATCTCGTTAGCCGTTTTAATAAATGAAGCGTTATGTTTATTTTACTTAAGAATAGGAAGTGTAAAAACAGTAAAGGGCTTTATACGTTGAAGTAAAAGAGCAATATGATTTTGTCAGAGGAGGATATTTCTGAAAATTTGTTTTTGTTTGGCAAGTAAATTAAACTGGTTAAAACAATTTATTAAAACGCTTGCAAATTAATGTTAAAACGGGAATTTGGAGTCAACTAATTGAAACTATAAAAGTTATATACAGAAAATAACATAAAAAGGCGCAGCCGGTGTTTTTAAGGCTGCGCCGTGATTTTTATAGCGTTTTTGTTTACGGGTTGCAGCTTTTGCAGGGAGAATAGCCCTCGTCTATAAGCTGCTGTCTTAAGCCGTTAAACGTCTTTTTGTTATTTTCTTTAATATTTTTTGCTCCCGAACAATCCGGCAAGTGAAATTTTTTTGAGCCGGTGTTTAATATATACGTTCCGGTTTTTGATGAAGAGGAAGAGCCTTGCGCGTTTGAAAGCTCGCTTTCTCCCGTGGCGTAGTTTATTGTAACTCCGGGCTGGTTGTTATAGCAATAGACGTTAAAGCATATTCCTTCTCCTTTATCTTCAACGGAAAGCGCCTCTATAAGCACGCCTCTTGCAACGAGTTCGTTATCTTTAAACACAGGGGTGACTCTGTATAAAACATGGTTGTTTGTTTCTTTAATAT
>CAKSBK010000213.1 GCA_934438035.1 uncultured Christensenellaceae bacterium | reverse complement strand
ACTTAAGGAAGAAAAACAGAAGCATTATTTTTGTTACGCATAAACTTGCAGAGATTTTTAAAATTACCGACAGGGTTACGATTTTAAGAGACGGCAGCGTAATAACAACTTACGACAGAGAAAATTACGACGAAAAGAAGATAATTATGGGCATGGTAGGCAGAGAGCTTACTACTCTTTACCCAAAAAGAAACGCCAAAATAGGAGAAGAGGTGTTAAGGGTAGAGGGATTAACCGTTCCCGACAGAAGAATAGCCGGTAAAAACGTAGTCGAAAACGTATCGTTTAGCCTGAGAAGAGGAGAATGTCTGGGAATAGTCGGACTTGTCGGTGCGGGAAGAACGGAAACCGTAACCGCAATTTTCGGCGGTTATCCCGACAGCACGGGGAAAATCTTTATCGGCGGCAAAGAGGTGCATATCAAAAATGAGGCGCAGGCAATACGCCTCGGGCTCAATATGCTTACCGAAGACAGAAAAGAGAACGGACTTCTTCTTTTAAACGATATTAAGTTTAATATAGTCGTTTCGGATTTAAAGAAGATTATGAAAGGCGGCGTCGTCAGCAAAAAGCTTGAAAAAAGCGCTGCAGACGCATTTATGAAATCCTTAAGAATAAAGGCGCCAAGCTCGTCTGCTATGGCGGTAAATCTTTCGGGCGGAAACCAGCAAAAGGTAGTATTGGCAAAAGCGCTGCATTCAGATCCCGAGATACTGATACTTGACGAGCCTACAAAGGGCGTTGACGTGGGCGCAAAACAGGAAATTTATGAAATAATGAACGAGCTTCTTGAAAAAGGAATGTCTATAATCATGATTTCTTCCGAGCTTCCCGAGCTTCTCGGCATGTGCGACAGGTTTATCATAATGGCAAACGGAAAATCGGTAGGAGAGGCGGGCGTTGAGGACGCAACGCAGGAATCGCTGATGTCTGCGTGTTTTGAGTAAAGAGGTGTGAAATGGGAGATTTAAAGAGAAAAACAGAGGGCTTTTGGCTTAAGGTTTTAAACATACAGGAAATAACCGCACTTGTTCCGCTTGTGGTGCTTGTGCTTACGGCAACGCTTTTAAATCCCGTGTTTTTAAGACCGGGAAATCTTGCTACTCTCGGCGGAGCTATTATAGGCAGCTGGGGGCTTTTTGCAATCGGTCAGGCATTTATAATAATTGTCGGCGAGATAGACCTTTCCATGGGCGCGGTGCTTGCGTTCTCTTCTATAAGCTTCAGTTATATGCTGCAAAGCGGAACGAATATGTTCCTTGCAATAATTATAACGTTTGCTATATCCGTAGCATGCGAGATGATAAACGCTTTCGTGGTATTAAAGCTCAATGTTCCGGTGTTTATAGCGACTCTCGGCATGCAGTATATATGCAAGGGTCTTGCTAAAGTGGTTAATTACGGCGCCGCTGTGGCGATATATTCGGTAAGCGACCAGACAAAAGAGTTTTGTAATATTTTGAGCGAAAAGCCGCTTGGACTTTCATTATCGTTTATTTGCTTTATAGTGCTTATAGTTATAGCGCAGTTCGTGCTTAAAAAGACGCGCTTCGGAAGAAAGGTTTACGCCGTAGGCGATAATAAAAACGTTGCAAAGGCGGCGGGAATAAACGTGAACTTGGTAAAGACGCAGTGCTTTTTAATAATCGGCGTGCTTGTTGGCTTTGCTTCGGTGCTTTGGGTAGGAGTGAGCGCAGGCGCAAGCGTTTCTCACGGAATAGGCTGGGAATTTATTGCTATAGCGGCATGTGCAATGGGCGGAGTTTCGCTTGTCGGCGGAAGAGGCTCCATGATAGGCGTATTGCTCGGGGTGCTGACAATGGGTGTTATATATAACGTAATTTCCCTTCTTAACATAAACGTTAATTATCAAAATATATTTGTCGGGCTGTTCCTCGCTTTTGCGGTTATATTCGACGTTATCCGCAGGGAAAAGACTTTAGGTAAAAATATTTGACGGGGTGGCTTAAATGGAAACAAAAATAAAGACAAAGAGCGGTTTTAAAAAGCTTGTTACAAGAAACGAATTTATTTTGCTTATAGTATTGGTTGCGCTGTGGGTGATTTTAAGATGTTTTAACGAGGGCTTTACAAGCGCCGCTAATATATTAACCATAATAAAATCACTTTCATTTTACGGAATAGTCGCTGCAGGCATGGCTTGGGTAATCATTTGCGGGGATATAGATATTTCCGTCGGTGCGGTGGCGTCGTTCGGCTCTGTTTTCAGCACGTGGTTTATGCTTAAAACAGGCTGCTTTGGGCTTATGAACACGCAGAAAGAATGGCTCGGCGCTTTACTGTGCGTGCTTATAACGGTGCTTATTGCGGTTGTTATAGGTTTTCTTAACGGAGTTATGATGGTGAAGCTTAAGCTGCCGGCGTTTATAGCTACGGTAGCGATGAAATACACTCTTTCGGGAGTGGTGGTAATAATAACAAACGGAACGCCGGTGTATCCCCTTCCCGCTTCGTTTGACGCCTTCGGAAAGTCGGGCATACCGATTGCGGGGGCAAAGCTTTCCTATTTCTTCATAATAATGCTGGCGCTTATAGTTATATCCGAGCTTATACTGCGCTTTACTACCTTCGGGAGGGGGATATATGCGACTGGCTCAAACATACAGGCGGCGAAGCTTTCCGGAATAAATACGGACAGAAACAGGTTTATCGCCCTTATGCTTGTTTCTTCTTTGGCGGCGTTTTCGGGTTCTATGAATGCGGCGTATATAGGCCAGGGCTCGGTGCAGGTAGGTCTTGACTGGGAAATGATGGTAATAGCAACCTGTGTAATCGGCGGAATTAAAATGAGCGGAGGTTCCGGAAACCTTATCGGCG
>CAKSBK010000212.1 GCA_934438035.1 uncultured Christensenellaceae bacterium | reverse complement strand
CCGTCTTTATATGCGCCGTATGCCGCTTTTGCCGCGGCGACGTTTATATCCGTAAATATATTAACCTTGGTTATTCCCATTGTTATTGCGCGTTTAAAGTCCGCTTCGGGTATGCCGCTTCCTCCGTGAAGCACAAGGGGAGTTTCCGTATTTAAAAGTATATCGGAGAGCAGGTCAAAACGAAGAAGAGGCTTGCCCTTATATGCGCCGTGCGCATTTCCTATGGAAACGGCAAGAGCGTCAATTTTAGTTTTATCGGCAAATTCGCCGGCGCATTGCGGCGGAGTAAAAACGCCGATATCGTGAGAAACGTTTTCGCAGCCCTCTTCTCCCGCGACTTTCCCCAGCTCCGCTTCTATAGACACGCCTTTTTTATGAGCATAGTCCGCCATAAGTGCGGTCTTTTTTATGTTTTCGGCGTAAGGGAGGCTTGAACAGTCGTACATGACGGAGTTAAAGCCGAGCTCTATCGCCCTGTATATATTTTTTTCATTGTGAGCATGATCAAAATGCACCGTTACGGGGCAGGGGCTCTTTTTTGCAAGAGGCAGCGCAAGGCTTATAAATTCTTCTAAAGAAATATATTCCGTCATTACTTCCGCAACGCCTATTATTAACGGAGAAGCGCTTTTTTCCGCCGCTTCAAAGACTCCGTGAAGCATTTCTATGCTGACGACGTTAAAAAGTCCTACGGCGTATTTGCCTTTTTTAGCGGCTTTAAGCTGTTCAGATAAGCTTACGAGCATTGTTGTTCCTCCAAAAAATACTGTATTTATATTTTATCACCTGTTTTAAAAAATAGCGAGTATAAAAAATGCCGGACTTTTTGATGCTTCGGAATTAAAAACCTTGACTCTATAACGGTTGTAGAGTTTATACTATAATTGACTTTTAAAAGAGGTGTTTTATGAAAGGTGATTTAACGAGAGGCAGCGTAGCAAAATGTCTTTTATATTTTTCGCTTCCTTACCTGCTTTCGTATTTTTTGCAGACGCTTTACGGCATGGCGGACTTGTTTATAATCGGTCAATACGAGGCCGTTGCGTCTTCAACTGCGGTTGCGATAGGCTCACAGGTTATGCATATGCTTACGGTAATGATAGTAGGCCTTGCGATGGGCTCGACGGTTATGATAGGAAGAGCCGTCGGTGCAAAAGATGAATATAAGGCGAGAAAAAACGTGGGAAACACGCTCAGCTTGTTTTTAATAATATCCGTCGTGCTTACCGTCGTTCTTGTTATGTTTGTAAAGCCGATAGTTTCGGTTATGGATACGCCCTCAGAGGCGGCGTCTGCAACGGAAGAATATCTCATAGTATGCTTTATAGGCATCCCCTTTATTACGGCTTATAATGTAATAAGCTCTGTTTTCAGGGGCAGGGGAGATTCCAAAAGCCCCATGTATTTTATAGCGGTTTCGTGCTTTTTTAATATTCTTTTGGATTATCTTTTTATAGGCGCCTTTCATTTGGGACCTGCGGGAGCGGCGCTCGGCACTACGCTTTCACAGGCGATAAGCGCTGCGGTTTCGGTTATATTTGCAAAAAAGAAGCATTCGGATATACTTCCCGAGCGAGGCGACTTTAAATTTAAAAAGGATACGATTTTTCCTATTCTTAAAATAGGCGTTCCCGTCGCGCTTCAGGACGGGCTTATTCAGGTTGCGTTTCTTATAATAACGATTATAGCGAACAACAGAGGGCTTACGGATTCCGGAGCCGTAGGCATAGTTGAAAAGATAATAAGCTTTTTATTCCTCGTTCCTTCGTCCTTATTATCCTCCGTTTCCGCTTTAGGGGCGATAAACATAGGCGCCGGAAAGCCCGAGAGGGCTAAAAAGACGCTTAAGCTTGCGATTTTTGCGGCGATTTCTTTCGGAGCTTTAATAAGCGTGGTAATGCAGTTTGCCGCTCCCGTGGCAGTGGGCGCTTTTAACCATGAGCAGCCCGTAGTAGCCGCAGGAGCGGAATATCTTAAGGGCTATATTTTAGACTGCGCTTTGGCGGGAGTACACTTCTGCATGAGCGGATATTTCTGTGCGATAGGAAAATCATGGATTTCATTCATGCATAATATTATTTCCGTGGCGTGCGTAAGGGTGCCGGGGGCGTACCTTATGTCAAAGATGTTTCCGAATACGCTTTTTCCCATGGGACTTGCGACGGCGGCGGGTTCGCTTGTTTCGGCAATAATATGCGTTATTGCATATATAGTCGTTAACGCGAGAGAAAGGAGAGAATTACCGGTTGAAAACTGATGAAAAATTATTTTTAATAGGCGACGTGGCAAAGATGTTCGGACTAAGCGTGTCAAGTCTGCGGCATTATGAAAAAGAAGGGCTGCTCCGTCCGGAATATATTGACAAAAATACGGGCTACAGATATTACGGCTTAAAACAGTTCGAGGTTCTGAATACCGTGAGATATTTAAGAGTTCTCGATATGCCTTTAAAGGATATAAGAGAGTTTTTAAATAACCGTGATATAGACGTGATTAAAGAAAAGCTTTCATCGCAGCGTGCGGAGGTAAAAAAGCAGATAGGGGAGCTTAAGATAATAGAGAGAAAGATTAAAAGCAGGCTTAAGACGATAGAGGACGCGCAAAGCTCCGTTCCGGGAATAATAACAGTGGAAAACAGACCCGGCATTAAAATGGCTTTTTTGGAGAAAAGAATTGAAGTAAAGGGCTTTACGGATATGGAGGAGCCCTTAAGAATGCTCGACGGAAAGGAAAAACAGACCACGGTGTTTTTGGGGAAGGTGGGTCTGCAAATAACGAAGGAACGTCTGTTAAAAGGCGATTTTAACGGTTACGACGGAATATTTATAATACTTGACAAGGAGGAAAGTTATTC
>CAKSBK010000211.1 GCA_934438035.1 uncultured Christensenellaceae bacterium | reverse complement strand
GTCCCAAGCAAGGTTGTTAAGGCCCCATCCGTCCGCATTTTTATCAAACGTGCCGTTTGAAAGAAGCTCGGGAGAATCTCCGATATATACGGGAATGAGCTCAACGTTATCGATAAGCACGTCTCCCTGCGCCTCTACGGTTATAGAGCCGGAAGTGCCTACCGCGGTTGCGTCAAAAGTAACGAGCGTATATGCGCCGTTAACCGTTAACTCCTTCTCGGAATCTCCGAACTTGATTTTGACAGAATCTGCGTCGCTCGTCTTTTTAACGTAAGCGTTTACAATATATCTGCCTCCGTCCCTTAATTTGAATGTCTCGGAAGTCGCGGTGCTTTTTGCACCAGTATGCTTGAGAGCCATGTCTCCCGCATAAACCTCTCCGGCATTTTTCGTTGCGCTGTAGCCCTCTTCGAGCTTCCAGCCACCGATTATTGAATCGGATTTGGTGTAGTTTTCAAGCGAACCATTCGTAACTGCGTCTTTCGGAGCCGCAAGCACTGTGGACATACCCAGTATGCCCGTAAAAAGCACCGAAAAGCAGACAAGAACGGCAAGCATAAAAGCTACGCTGCGAGATGTTCTTTCCTTCTTCATCATATTTCCTCCATATCGTTATGTTTATCGGCATAAGCCAAAGCATAATCTTTATTATTTAATATATACGTTTTATCATACTGTATATATGCCTGACGAATTTTTTGTACAAAAAGCAATACAGCCCATTTTTCCGGGCTGCCTCTTTTTATTTAATTTTACATAGCTAGAGAAATTGAATTACCGTTTCCCAATCGGATTCTCTATTTTTTGATTCACCTATGAATACATTTATTAAATGAATGTATTACTGATAAACACATTATATCAAAAATATATTAAAAATCAATACATTTTTTGAAAAATTCGAAATATTTAATATTCAAAAAATTCATACTATCCATTAAAAAGTCGGCACAAAAAAAGAACCCTTTTTCCGGGCTCTTAATTTGTTTTTATGAATTGTATATTTCCGCAATAATCTTTGCGCAAAGCTCCTCTGAAAGCTTTCCGCTGTCTAACGAAATATCGTAATTTGCGGCAAACCCGGGAGTTTGCCCGGTATAATGCTTAATATAAATATTTCTCTTTTCGTCTTTTTTCTTAATTCTTACTTCCGGTTTCTCCGAATTTTCGCCGTAACGCTCCACAATTCTCCTTGCTCTTAACGCAGCGTCAGCATAAATATATACGTTTAAAACGTCGTCTCTGTCTTTTAATATGTAATTCGCACACCTTCCTACGATTACGCAGGGCTTCTCGTCTGCAATTTCTCGAATGATATTATTCTGCAAAACGTAAAGCTGGTCGGCGGGAGAAAGATTATCCGTCATCTTGTTCCAGCTTGAGCTGAAAGCAAGGTTAAACAGAAAGCTGCTGGTCGTCGGCGCATATTCTCCCTGTTCTTCAACAAAGTCGCTTGAATAGCCGCTCTCTTTGGCAACTCTTTCAACAAGCTCCTTGTCATAAAAGTCGATTCCCAACATCTGCGCAACAGTTTTTCCTATCGTGCGCCCTCCGCTTCCGAATTGCCTTGAAATCGTTATTATTCTTTTATTTGACATTTCTCTTCCTCCTTATATAAATTCATCAAGCTCTGTAAGCGTTATCCTTTTGAGCTTGTGAAGTTGTCTTCTTTTTTCGCATACGGAAAGCACGTAGCCGTCAAGATGAAGCACTGTAAATTCCGCGCCTTTAAGATGTTCTTTCTTTAAAAGCCAGGCTAACCCTTCGCCCGAATATTTTGCCTCAGCCTCTTTTTTTGTATACGCTTCAACCGGATTTTCGAGCGATTTAAGCTCGTGAGCCGCGCATATTCTTTTAAAAACCGACTCCGGAATATCTCTGTTTTCACTCTCTGCGTCAATTCCGATATTTCTTTTGCTTACCGCCGCAGCATAAAACCCCGCAGTGTGCGTAAGACTTATACACGCCTCCCTTGACGCCAAATATGGTTTTTGCCTCTCATCTTTTATTATGCGGAGGTCCGTTATTCCCGCGTCCTTTAAAAGCGCTTTTAATATTGCCCTTGTAAAAGCATGTTCGTCCGTACCTTTAGGCAAATCTCCCGAAAAATAATATATCATACTATTATAATATCACATTGCCGGCGTTCATATAAGCTTTAACCCCTGTCTTTTACAATACTGTTTTTACTCTTTTGTATGAAAAAAGCTAATACTTGAGCGCAGTCAATATTTATTTTTAAAGCTAAACCATTTTGCCGTTCACAAATTCAATCATTCTGCTTTTAAGCACACAAAAAGAGCGGTAAAAAACCGCTCTTCTCAAAACAAATTACTTTGCGTAATCAACAGACCTTGTTTCCCTTATGACGTTAACTTTAATCTGTCCGGGATAGTCGAGATCATGCTCAATTTTTTTACAAATATCACGGGCAATAAGCGCAGTACCTGCGTCGTCGATATCGTCGGGCTTAACGATGATACGCACTTCTCTGCCTGCCTGAATGGCAAACGATTTTTCAACACCCGCAAACGAATTTGCAATTTCCTCTAAGTTTTCAAGACGTTTTACATAATTTTCCAAGGTTTCTTTTCTTGCGCCCGGTCTTGCCGCGCTTATTGCGTCCGCCGCCTGAACCAAAACCGCCTCTACGGTTTTTGCCTCAACGTCGCCGTGATGCGCCGCAATTGCGTTAACGACATCCGCATTTTCACGATATTTTTTAGCTGCGTCCGCACCTATCTGAACATGCGGACCCTCGATCTCGTGATCAATGGCCTTGCCGATATCGTGAAGAAGACCGGCTCTCTTTGCAAGCTTGACGTCGGCGCCTATTTCCGCCGCCATTATCGCCGCAAGGTTAGCCAC
>CAKSBK010000210.1 GCA_934438035.1 uncultured Christensenellaceae bacterium | reverse complement strand
TACTTGGACGGATAACAGAACTTTTCCCGTTTTTGTTTCTATCGGCCCGCCGAAGCCGACGCCTATCGCTTTTACTTCGGGAAACTCTTTAAGCAGCTTATGCATATTTTCTTTAATGTATTTTAAGATATCGGCTGCTCCGTTCGGTATCGGGAATCTTCCCGTGATCAGTTTGATTATTTTTCCCGTCTTATCCGCGACGCAGAGCTGCTGCTTGGTTCCGCCGATTTCCACGCCGATGTATTTTTCTTCCATATTTCTTCCTTTCAAACGCTTTTAATATATTCGCTTGCAAGCGTAATTGCGTTTTTAGCGGCTTTTAAGGCAAATTCCTCGTAAGAATCGTTTGCGTCGTCGTCGGCTGAATCCGAAATGCTTCTTATTATGGCGTAGGGTACGTTAAACATCGTACACACCTGACCTATTGAGGCGGATTCCATATCTATTGCGGCAGGAGCAAAACGCTTAATTATATCCTCGCTGTCTTCGTTTTTGCATACGAATCTGTCTGCGCTTGCGATTCTCCCGGAAAATACGTTTACGTTCAGCTTGTCTTCGCATATTGTTCTGAGCGCTTGCGAGATGCTTTCGTCGCATTTAAAAAAACGCGGCTGATCGGGAAGCTGACCGTCCTCATAACCGAAATTCATAACGTTAACGTCGTGATGAACGGTGTCGGTAGCGATTACAATATCTCCTCTTTTCATTCCGAGCTTTTTAAGCGTTCCGCCTGCAACGCCGGTATTTATTACGGAAGATGGCTTAAAGCGGTCTATTAAAACGGAAGTGCAGGAGGAAGCGCAAACCTTTCCTATTCCGCATTTTACTATAACGACTTTCTGTGAATGCAGTTTACCCGTATAGAATATAAAAGGACCCGCAAGAGTTTGAGATTTTTCTGTCATTAACTTGAGATATCCTTCAATTTCTATATCCATAGCGCCGATTATTCCTATCATTTGCAAAATTCTCCTTTTAAATAATCAGTTAGATTATATCATGATAATTTTTTACAAACAAGTTATTGACATTGTTTAACGTTTAATATAAACTTGGTTTAGGAGGTGTGGGAAAAATGAATAAAAAAGCTATTATTTTAAAAACCAAAGAGAATCCTTTTACTGCTCTGGAAACCGAGCTTTCTTCAAGAGGTATTGCGGTAACAACGTATTTTAAAGAGGATGTAAGAGGATATGAAAAGCTTTCTTTAGCTGCGAAAAAAGTCGAAGACGCGGAGCTTCTTGTTATTATCGGAACGCTTGATAAGACCATTGCTAAGAAATCCATAGATGAATTGACCGAAGAAGAATATAATATTTTCAAGTATGATTAGATGACATATTTTTTTGATATAAACAGAACGATAATTGAAAACATGTGTAAAAACGGCGGGGGAAAGGTGCTTCTTGTTACGCCTATAAGCGCAGAGATTCCCTTTGCTGGCGAAACGTTGGGAGGAGCCTGCGGAGCAGCTCTTGAAATGGGAATTAAATGTCTCTGTGAAGAATCTGCAGAAGACAAAATTTACGCAAATACGGTTGCAATAGGCGCGCTTAAGGAAAACGACGAGCTTTATACCGTAAGCACGGGAGGAGAAATGTTGGCTCATATCCCGGGCAAAAACCTTATCGACGTTAAAGACGCCGCCAAAAAGTGCGCAGATGTTCTTTTGATGACGGACGTGAATTTTACCGGCAACATGATAAAGGTAGACAGCGCATTTTCCTGCGCTTATATGAGAGAATGGTGAGGTGTGCGTTATGAACAGAGATTTTACGGGAAAGACGGCTGTAATTACCGGAGGTGCAGGCGGCATAGGAAGCGCTATGGTAAGGAAATTTGCCGATTGCGGAGCGGACGTATATATAATCGATATTAATGACGAAAGCGGAAATGCTCTTGAAAAGGAGCTTAAAGAAGCCGGTAAAAACGCCAGGTATATTCATTGCTCCGTTTACGAAGCGGACGAGGTTAATAGTGCGGTTGAAGCGGTTGTTAAAGAAAAGGGAAAAATCGATTTTCTTTTAAACAACGCAGGGGCTAACATTGCGCTTGAAAAGAGAGGAAAAATTAGGCAATACTCCGATGCGGGCTGGAATTTTACAGTTGACGTTTGCATGGATGGCGTGTACCATTTCACAAAATGCGTTTTGCCTCATATGATAAAAAACGGCGGCGGAAAGATAATTAACACAGGTTCGGTTACCGGCATGCGTATGGGCTTAAGAAATCAGTGCGCCTATAATATGGCAAAGGCGGCAATTCACAATATGTCCCGTGCAACGGCGGCGAAATACGCAAAATACAATATTACGGTTAATTGTGTTATTCCCGGAACTACTTGGCATGAAAACTTTTATAAAAGCTTATGCGGAGACCAGGACAAGCTTAAGCAATTTTTATCGCATGTTCCTATCTCGAAGCCAAATACACCCGAGGATATGGCTAATGCTGCGGCGTGGCTTTGTTCCGAAGAAGCGGATAGGGTCACCGGTCTTCTTATGAATATTGACGGAGGATGGGCGGCTTCTTATTGCAAATAAGAATAGTAATGCAGTGAAATTTTTGCGGCGCTATTTTTAACAATTAAAATACAGATTACCTTTATAACGCCGAGTTTTCGGCGTTTTTTTAATATATTCGCAAAACGCTTTGAGATTTCATTTTTATTGACTATTTTAAGATGTGAAGTTATAATAAATAATATGTTGTTATATACATGCCTTTTTATGCACGAAAACACGTGAAAAAGAAAAGGGAGAAAACTTAGGAGGAATGAATTAATGAAGGTACGCAATATAATCTTGCTGTTGATTATTGCTCTTTTAATAGCAAGCTTTACATTCGTCGTATTTGCGGGAATACCGATTGGCATATAT
>CAKSBK010000209.1 GCA_934438035.1 uncultured Christensenellaceae bacterium | reverse complement strand
ACAAATTGCCATAGATGAAGCACATTGTATATCACAATGGGGACATGATTTTAGAAGTAGCTATAGGAGAATAAGTAAATTTATTGATTTATTAGTGGAAAGACCAATAATAACAGCTTTTACAGCTACTGCAACTGAAGAAGTTAGAAGAGATATAATAAGCTTATTAAGACTTAATGCACCGAAAATTTTTATCACAGGATTTGATAGAAAGAACTTAAAAATAACCATAGAAAAAGCTGTAATAAAGAAACAGTATATTTTAAATTATATAAGTAGTAGCAAAGGTGTAAGTGGAATAGTTTATTGTGCTACAAGAAAAGATGTAGATATGATATATGAAATGCTTATAGCAAATAATATAAAAGCTGAAAGATATCATGCTGGATTAAATGATGAAGAACGTAAAGAAGCTCAGGAAAGATTTATTTATGATAAGTCTGATGTTATGGTAGCTACTAATGCTTTTGGTATGGGAATAGATAAACCTGATATTAGATATGTAATACATTATAATATGCCTAAAAGTTTGGAAGGATATTATCAGGAAATAGGAAGAGCTGGTAGGGATGGCGAGGAAAGTGAATGTATAATGCTTTTCTCACCTTCTGATGTACAGACACAAAGATATATTATAGATATTGGTACTTCTAATGGCGTTAGAAAAGAAAATGAATATGCAAAGCTTCAGACTATGGTAAACCTAATATATACACAAGAATGTTATAGAAAATATATTCTTAATTATTTTGGAGAAAATTATGAAGAGAACTGTAATAAATGCAGTAATTGCGATACAGAGCAACGTAAGGAAGATAAGACTATAGATGCTCAAAAGGTTATATCTTGCGTATATAGGGTGAAAAGAGGATATGGTGTTGGAATGCTTGTAGATGTTTTACGTGGCTCAAAAAATAAAAAACTATTAGATTTAAAATTAAATGAAGTTAGTACTTATGGCATAATGAAGGAATATTCAAAGGATGAGCTTACAGAGTTTATTAATATCTTAATTGCTTTAGGATATTTAAATTATGGGGGAGAATATCCTGTAGTTAGCTTAAATAATAATTCCATAGAGATAGTAAAAGGACAAAGGACTGTGTGGATTAGAGAACATAAGATTAATAAAGCTAGCTTCATAGTTGATAATGAGTTATTTGAAATATTAAGAAGGTTAAGACATGAAATTGCAGTTGATGAAAAGGTACCACCATATATGGTATTTGGAGATAGCACACTAAAAGAATTAAGTTCAAGAATGCCTGTAAATAAAGAACAAATGTTAGAGGTTAGTGGTGTCGGTGAAAGAAAATTTGATAAGTACGGAGACAGATTTATTGAAAAAATAATAAGCTACATAAATAGCAATAATATAAATCATACATGGATATCAAAAGTAAAAGGAGATATATCAATAGAGAAAAATAATATAGATAGTACAAAAAATATTAAAGAAAAATCATATATAAATACAGTGGATATCTTAAGGACATGTGGTAGTTTAAGAAAGGTTGCAGGAGAAAGAGCCTTGACTCTTTCCACAATAATTTCTCATGTTGAAAAATATATCAGTGAAGGAAATAGCATAGATTTTAATATAGACTTTAGTGAAATATTTAATGAAGAGGATGAGATAATAGTAAAGGAAGCCATTAATAATGTTGGATTTAATAAACTTAAGGCAATAAAGGAAGAGGTTCCAAGTAATATAAGCTATGATGCTATAAAAGGAATCATACTTAAAAAGATTATTGAAGAATCAGCCTCTTAAAAATTGGGGCTGTCGCACTATGATATGATACCTCTAAAGTAGACATGGTAAATAACCAAAATCTACTTTGGAGGTATTTTTTATGGATAGAAAATTTAAGTACTTACCAGAAGATAAAATTCAAGCAGCTAAAGATTATCTTTCAGGTAGAAAAAGTACTAAAGAAATATGTAGTGAGCTAGGAATAAGATACAACAGTAATAAAGGAAATATAGTACGTATTTGGGCAAGAAAATATCAAGAATTAGGAGAAATGAGTTTTTATGATAAGCCTCATAATAAATCATACTCTTCTAGATTGAAAATTGAAGCAGTAGAATCTTATTTAAGAGGATGAGGCAGTAAACAAGACATTTGTTTTAAATATGAAATTTTAAGTCCTAGTATTTTAGGAAGATGGATTAAGAAGTATAATAGCAATATAGAACTTAAAGATTATAAATCAAAGTTGGAGGTCTATATGGCTAAAGGAAGAAAAATAAGTAAAGAAGAACGTGTAGAAATCGTTAAATACTGCATTAATAATGAAAGAAATTATAAGGAAGCTGCTGATAAGTATAAAGTTTCTTATAATCAAGTTTATACATGGGTAAAGAAATATGATTCTAACGGCGATGCTGGACTAATTGATAAACGTGGTCATCATAAGAAAGATGATGAGGTTGATGAGCTTGAAAGATTGCGTAGAGATAACAATCCTCTTAAGCGTCAGCTAGAAGAAAAAGATATGGTGGTAGAATTGTTAAAAAAAGTACAGGAAATCGAAGGGGGGCGATATTAGCCAGAGGAAAATTAGAGCCTAAATATCTAGCAATTAAATTTTTTAAAGACGAAAAGGATTGGGATATAATTTGGATGTGTAAACAACTTGAAGTCTCTATATCCGGTTATTATAAATGGCTTCATAGAAAAGAAACAAAAGAAGAAGTTGAAAATAAGCAATTAGCAATTTGGATTAAAGAATATGATGATAAGTATAATCATATCTTAGGGTACCGTAGAATGACAAATTGGATTAATCGAGATAAAGGAACTTCTTTTAGCAAAGGTCGAGTACAAAGAATAATGAATTTATTAGGAATCAAAGCTTTAATTAGAGCAAAAAGGAAAAAGTATAAAGGGTC
>CAKSBK010000208.1 GCA_934438035.1 uncultured Christensenellaceae bacterium | reverse complement strand
TTTTTAAGCTGTCCGTCTTCTATCTCAACGTATAAGCTCACGTCTCCTTGCGTGCTCATCATCATTATTGAGCCGCCATCGCTCATCATAGCTCCTACGGTTTTAACACCCTCGACATTCATTATTCTTCTCACCGCTTCGTCGGATATCTCCGCTTTCTTTTCAAAATCGGCGTCCTCGGGCATGGTAAGAGAAACGGAAAGCTGAGTTGAGCCCGTACCGGTTAAAAATGTAAAGCCCTTTAAAAGCACCGCGCCGCCGCAAACTATAAGAAGCGCAACGGAGGTTAAAATAACCGCAGCCTTATGTTTAAGCGCCCAGCCTATCGCTTTTTTATATCCGGGAATTATTTTTGAAAGCAGTATATCCTTCTTTGGCTTTATGCTGTTAAGCATTAACCCGGACATCGCGGGAACAAGCGTAAGTGCGATAATAAGGCTCGCCAAAAGCGAATATGTCATTGTAAGCGCAAGGTCTAAAAACAGCTGCTTTGTTATTCCGCCGACAAATATTACCGGTAAAAATACGCAAATTGTGGTAAGCGTTGACGAGGTTATCGCCCCCGCAACCTGAGAAGCGCCGGAAACAGCCGCTTTTATTTTTGATTCTCCGAGCATTCTTAAGCGGTAAGTATTTTCAATTACAACTACCGAATTATCAACAAGCATGCCTACCGAAATCGCAAGTCCCGCAAGAGACATTATGTTTATAGAAACCCCGGAAAAATACATCATCACAATAGCGAAAAGCACGCTTACGGGAATTGAAAGCAGCGTTATAAGCGTAGGTCTTACGTCCTTTAAGAAGATAAACAGTACTATTACCGCAAACAGCGCTCCCAAAAGCAAGCTTTGTATTATTGAATCGGTAAGCATGTAAATATACTCGCCCTGATCCATAAGAGAGGTGAATGAAAGCCCCTCATATTTCTCTGAAAGCTCTTTAAACTTATCGTTTAGATTATCCGAAGCTGCGGCGGTGGCGTAGCTTGACTGCTTCATAAACGTCATAAGAACCGCAGGACTTCCGTTTAGCCTTGCATATACAGAAGAGGAATTGTCCGCGGTTTTAATATCCGCAACGTCCTTTAGCTTTACGGGCGAAACGCCCTCTATTCCGGCGTCAAACAACACGAGCTCTTCTAACTGCGAAATACCCTCTATTCCGTCTCCTACGCTTACAATATAGCTTAACCCGCCGTCATAAACATAGCCCGCAGGCATATCAAAATCCTGTGCGGAAATAATGCCGCAGATATTTTTAACCGTCAGCATTTTGGAAAGATTTGCCTTTTCAAGCGCACCTGCCGCTTCGCTCTCATACGTCTTTTTTGCGTTATCAAGCTCGCTTTGCGCGTTTTGAAGCGAAGACTCCGCCGACTCAATTCCCGCCGCCGCAGAGCTAAAGGAAATTGCCGCCTTTAATTTTGCAACGTCAAGCGCCTCTCCCGCTTCCTTTGCGGCGCCTACTTCGGAATCTATCTTTTTTACGATCGCCTCAAGCGCTTTTTTTTGCGTCGCCATATTGTTAAGAGCGGCGTCTATCTCGGAAATTCTGTTTTTCGCCTGTTCGCTTTTTTCCGTAAGCTCGTTTAGCGTTCCGGCAAGCTCTTCGCGTTTACTTTCAAGCGTGGTTTTAAACTTTTTAAGGTCTCCTACCGTATTTACTCCGTTTTGCGATAGCTCGCCTAAAAGCGCTTCATCCGTAATAACGGCGGAAATCGGCGTGCTTTCCGGAATGCCGGAAGACAATAGCGCGTTAATAGCCGCAAGCTGTCCGTCAATTTCCGCAATGCCGTTTTTTACGGCAGCAATTGAGCTGTCGACATTTTTTATGACTTCCGAATAAACCTTCTTTTCCGCTTCAAGTGCGGAAATTTGAGCGTTAAGCGCCGAAAGCTGCGCATTATATGATTGAGACATCGCCACCGCTTCCGAAAGCTGCGCGGAATTTTTGGAAAGCTCCTCCAAAGTCTCGTCCTGTTTTTTTGAAAGCTCTTCTTTTGAGCTTGAAAGCTGCGCTTTTCCGCTGTTTATTTTATTTTGCGCCGAGATAAGCTCGCTGCCCGCTTCCGCAAGCGTTCCGTTTAACGCTGCGACGATTTTAGAAGAAAGCTCCTCTATTTTTTTCTCGCTTATATTTACCTCAAGCGAATTTTTTATCGTACCCGCAACGTTTATGCTCGCAATGCCCGAGGTACCCAAAAGCTCGTTTTCCAGCGTATCGTCCAAAAATTCGGAAAGCTCGTCCGAGCCTTTTCCGTTATAGCTTACCGCCGTCACGGCTACGGGTATCATGCTCGGGTTAAGCTTTAATATGTAAGGAGTTCCTACGTTTTCCCCCCAGGAATTTTCCACCATATCCATACCCGTTAAAACGTCCGTCATAATTGCGTTCATATCCGTTCCGTCTTCAAACTGCAATGTGACGTAAGAAATATTTTCCGCAGAGCTTGAATCTATACTCTTTAGATTTTCAAGCGTCGAAAGACTCTGCTCAATAGGTCTCGACACCTCTTTTTCCACCTCTTCCGGCGCCGCGCCGGGGTATGAAGTAACTATGACTATGTACGGAAAATCCATATTCGGCAAAAGATCCGGCGTCATCTTTAAAAAGGAGACGACTCCGAATATCAATACGACAAGCACGCACACAAAAATAGTAATCGGCTTTTTAACGCTGTATTTTACCATTCTTCACCTTTCCTGTTCTTAAAAATATTAAAAGCATAGCTTAAAAATCCTCATTTAAGGTATATTATATCAAAAGTATAAATTCCAAACAATAATACAGCGCCTTATATTTATCGTAATTGTTTTTTTCTTTCGTAGTAAACATAAATTTTACAGTTGACATTTATGTTTAATTATTATATAATAACACGGTAATCGTGCTTAGG
>CAKSBK010000207.1 GCA_934438035.1 uncultured Christensenellaceae bacterium | reverse complement strand
GTACCGGGGTTGTTTTTAGGCTGTATTCTTTCCAATTGGCTTACAGGCTGCGCATTGTGGGACGTTATTTTCGGAAGCATAGCTACGCTTATAGGCGCGCTTATAACAAGGCTTTTGCGAAATAAAAGCAAATGGCTCGCTCCCGTTGCGCCGATTATATCAAACACTGTAATTGTCCCGTTTATACTCTTTTATGTTTACGAGCTGCCGGGAACGATTCCCTATTTCATGGCTACAACCTTTGCCGGGGAATTTATTTCCTGCGGAATATTGGGAATGCTCTTACTAACGGCGCTTCAAAAGCACGCAAAAACGATTTTTTAAACATAAAAAAATAATTTTTAATGTTTTCCGCCTTTTGGCGGTTTTTTTATTGCTTTTTTGATGAATTAGTTGAAAAATACAATATTTTCGTCAATATATTTTCGGACACTTTATTTCTTGAAATATGCGGATATAATTAAATCAAGGGGATAATACGTAAAAAACGAATATGATCGGAGGATGTATGGACGAGGAAATTAAAATGCTCAACGAAGCGGCGTGGGAAAGAATTAAGAGAGGAAAATCTCTTACAGACGAAGAAATTATAGAAAAGGTACGTCGCTTAGAGGAAAAGATGTTAAACGGAGAATATCTTCGGGAGGAGCGCAGCAAAGTGAAAGCATATCGTTCGAAAGAGGGCGGCGCAAACGAAGAGAATAAGAGTGCAGCGCGGGGCGGCAAATTAATTCGCTTTGCTCCCCGTAAAGCCAGTCGCCCAAAAGCGGACAACCTATTGCACTCATATGCAAGCGCAGCTGATGAGTTCTTCCCGTGTGGGCTCTGAGGAGCACAAGGCTTAAGCCGTTGTTGTAAGAAAGTACTTTATAGGATGTTTTTGCGTAAGCGCCGTCTGAAGATATACGGCGCTTTATTGCGCTTGATTCGTCTCTTGCAATATGAAGCTCAATTACGCCGCAGCTGTCTTCGGGGACGCCGCAGCATAATGCGATATAGTTTCTTATAAAATCTTCCGTGTGGAGCCGGTTTTTTAAAAGCGTGTGAATATACCCGTTTTTCGCAACGGTCATAAGGCCGGATGTTCCTTTGTCAAGCCGGTTTACGGCGTGAAACGAGTCGGCGTTAAGATATTTTTTTACCGAAGCCTCTACGCTTAAGGCGTTTGTGAGCGCGCTTACGTGAGTAACTGCTCCCGCAGGCTTGTTTATTACCAGAATATCCTCGTCTTCATATATTATATCGGGAGAAAAAGCTCCGGGATATTCTTTTTGAACGCCTTTTTTTTCATCGTCGATTAATAAACTCAGCATATCTCCCGCTTTGGGCTTAATATTGAGGTATACGGGCTTTCCGTTTAAAAGCGTGCCTTGTCTTACCTTATTTATTTTTAAAAGCGACGAGGAGGCGCATAGACGCTTTTTTAATATGTCTCTTATACAGCTGTTTTCGTCCTCTTTTGTAACAATATATGATAAAAAGCGCATAACATTCTCCTTATATTAAATATACTAATATGTTGTTCCGAAAATTGCAATCATGATTTAAAATGCTTGACTCATGAGTTTTTGCGACTTATGATAAAATAAAGAGGTATGTAAATTCGGAGGAAACTATGACGGCGCTTTTAACAAAGCTGTTTTTAAAACAAACGGATCTTAAAACTGTTGCGGGCAGAGAAAAATGCGGAAAGCTGGCGGGCTCTGTCGGAATATTCTGCAATATTTTGTTATGCGCTTTAAAAATAGCGGTGGGAATAATAACCTCGTCAATAGCGATAACTGCAGACGGAATCAACAATTTATCCGACGCGGGCTCTTCCGTAATAACTCTTATAGGCTTTCGGCTTTCGGGAAAAGACGCTGATGACGACCATCCGTTCGGCCACGGGAGAATGGAATATGTGACTGCGCTTATAGTCTCTATTTTAATACTTATAATAGGCTTTAACCTTGCTCAGAGCTCCGTTGAAAAGATAATAACACCGGAGAATACGCAATATTCCGTGGTATCAATGGCTGTGCTTCTCGTTTCCGTTTTGATTAAGCTTTGGATGATGGCGTTTAACGGCAAGCTCGGAAGAATGATCAGCTCGCCTGCGCTTGAAGCGACGAGCCAGGATTCAAGAAACGACGCAATTGCGACGACCGCCGTTTTAGCGGCTGCCGTGATTTCCTATTTTACAAACTTAAATCTCGACGGTTATATGGGACTTTTAGTTTCCGTGTTTATAATGTGGAGCGGGGTAGGGCTTATAAAAGAGACTATAGGTCCGCTTTTGGGTCAGGCGCCGGATCCTCAAATAGTTAAAAATTTGAGAAAAAAGATTTTATCATACGACGGCGTGCTGGGAGTGCATGATTTTATGGTGCATTGCTACGGACCGGGAATTTATTACGCTTCCGCTCACGTTGAAATGGACGCAAACAGCAGCATGTTGGCTTGCCACGACGTGCTTGACAGAATAGAAAACGACGCAAGAAAGGAACTTAAAATTCAGCTCGTTCTTCACTTGGATCCGATAGTTACCGACGACGAAGAGACGAATGAATTGAGAAAAAGAGTACATGAAATTGTCGTCGGATTAAAAGGGCTTTCAATGCATGATTTCAGGGTGGTTAAAGGAGTTCAGTCTAAAAATATTGTTTTTGACGTTCTTGTTCCGAGAAATTACGAACTTAAGGACGCCGACGTAAAAAGTGTGATAACGGAACGTGTAAAAAAGGAAATAGGGGGAAACATAGGAGTGGTTATAACAATTGACCACGGTTTTACGGGAATACAAACCTTATAAGGAGGAACATTATGAAAAAGTATGCAATGGGTATAGATTACGGAACGCTGAGCGGCAGGGTATTGATTGCCGACGTTAAAACAGGCGAGGAGATAGCCTGCGCTGAATATGCTTATCCTC
>CAKSBK010000206.1 GCA_934438035.1 uncultured Christensenellaceae bacterium | reverse complement strand
GTATTACGCTTACGTCTTTTCCTGCGTTTAAAAGCTTTTTTGCTAGCAAATACATCGGAGGAACGCCCGCTCCGCCGCCTATAAGAACAGGACTTTTACCGCAGGCGGTTAAGTCGTAGCCGTTTCCGAGCCCGGTTAATACGTCTAAAACCGTTCCCGTATCAAGGGAGGACATATATTCCGTGCCTTTGCCGACTGCCTTATATATTATTTTTACGCAGGAAGAATCCATATCGCAAACGGAAATGGGTCTTCTTAAATAAAACCCGTCGAGCTTTATGTTTATAAACTGCCCGGGAGCGGTTAACGCGGAGGTATCTCCCATTAAGCTCATAAGGTAGGTGTTTTTCGCTATAAGCGAGTTTTCGGTTACTATAAAATATCCTTGTTTCATAGCTTTATGCGTCTATTGTGGATATGGTAAGCGTAGTCTCTTCGAGAACGTCTAAAAGCACTCTTACCGTATCGAGCGAGGTAAATATATTGACGTTGTTTTCCACGGCGCATTGGCGGATCCTGTGTCCGTCGGAAAGGACGCCGGAGGAATTTAAGTCTCTCGTGTTTATAACGTAGGTTACGTAGCCCTGGCGTATAGAGGAAAGAATTTCGTCGCTGCCGTCGCTTATTTTTTTAAGCGCGTGAGTGCGTATTCCGTGCGCCTTTAAATAAGCTGCCGTGCCCTCAGTTGCCTGAATGTTAAAGCCCATGTTGTAGAAGCGGCGTATAAGCGGAAGCGCTTCTTCCTTATCCTTATCCGCAATTGTCGCAAAAACCGTTCCGTAGTTCATGACGTTCATTCCGCAAGCCTGAAGAGCTTTATAGAGCGCTCTGTTAAGCTTTGCGTCGTAGCCTATGGCTTCTCCCGTAGATTTCATTTCAGGGGAGAGGTATGCGTCAAGACCTCTTAATTTTGAAAAAGAGAATGCGGGCGCCTTAACGTACCAGCGTTTCTTTTCTTCGGGATATACCGAGGTTATTTTCTGTTCCTTTAAGCTGTGGCCCAAAATTACTTTTGTTGCGATATCCGCCAAAGACCAGCCCGTTGATTTTGAAAGGAAGGGAACGGTTCTTGAAGAGCGGGGGTTAACCTCTATTATATAAACGTTTTCTTCTTTATCGACTATAAACTGTATGTTGTAAAGACCTATTATGCCTATTCCCAGCCCCAGCTTTTGAGCGTAATCCAAAATGGTATCCTTGACCTTTTTTGAAAGCGAGAAGGAGGGATATACGCTTATAGAGTCTCCGCTGTGTATTCCCGTGCGCTCTACAAGCTCCATTATTCCGGGAACGAATACGTCCTTGCCGTCGCAGATTGCGTCAATTTCAACCTCTTTTCCGGAGATGTATTTATCTACCAAAACGGGCTTGTCTTCGTCGATTTCAACTGCGGTTTTAAGGTAATGGCGCAGCCCCTCTTCGTCCGCAACGATCTGCATCGCTCTTCCGCCCAAAACAAAGGAGGGGCGTACGAGAACGGGGTAACCGATTTTCTTTGCGGCGGCTACTCCGTCTTCAATTTTCGTTACGGCTCTGCCCGTGGGCTGGGGAATGTTAAGCTCCTTTAATACCTTTTCAAAAGAATCTCTGTTTTCTGCGCGCTCAATTGCGGCGCAGTCCGTTCCGATTATCTTAACGCCTCTTTTCATAAGCGGCTCGGCTAAGTTTATTGCCGTCTGCCCTCCTAACGAGGCGATGACGCCCTCGGGCTTTTCAAGGTCTATTATGTTAATAACGTCCTCCGGAGTTAACGGCTCAAAATAGAGCTTGTCGGAGGTAGTATAGTCGGTGGAAACGGTTTCGGGGTTGTTGTTGATTATAATAGCCTCGTAGCCCGCGTTTCTTATGGACCATACGGCGTGAACGGTGGAATAGTCAAACTCAACGCCCTGACCTATTCTTATGGGGCCCGAGCCTAAAACGACTATCTTGCGCTTGTTTGAAACAACAGACTCGTTTTCCTCTTCGTAGGTTGAGTAGAAGTAGGGTATATAGCTTGAAAACTCGCTTGCGCAGGTGTCTATCATTTTATATACGGGAACAATGCCGTTTTCTTTTCTGAAGTTATATACGCTAAGCTCGTCCGTTTGCCATAGAGAGGCGATAAATGCGTCGCAAAAGCCCATCTTTTTAGCTTTTCTGAGCTCGTCTTTATCAAAAGGCGCTTTTGAAAGGGCGTTTTCCTCGTTAACTATGTTCTTTAATTTATCGAGGAAGAACATATCTATTTTTGTTTTGTCGTATATAAGCCCGGGGTCGGCGTCTCTTCTTAGAAGCTCGCAGATTGCGTATATTCTGTCGTCCGTGCCGTCCTTTATATAGCTTAAAAGCTCGTCAAAGCCGAAGCTTAAAAACTTTTTCATAGAAAGATGGTTAACGCCTATCTCAAGCGAGCGTACGGCTTTTAAAAGGCTTTCTTCAAACGTTCTGCCGACGCTCATAACCTCGCCCGTCGCCTTCATCTGAGTGGAGAGCTTGTTGTTTGCCGCTTCGAATTTATCAAAGGGGAAGCGGGGCATTTTGGTTACTATATAGTCAAGCGCAGGCTCAAAAGAAGCGGGCGTGTTTGCAATTGCGATTTCGTCTAAATGCATGCCGACCGCTATTTTTGCCGAAACTCTTGCTATAGGATATCCGCTTGCCTTTGAAGCGAGAGCGGAGGAGCGGGAAACTCTGGGGTTTACCTCAATGAGGTAGTATTTAAAGGAATGCGGGTCAAGCGCAAACTGAACGTTGCAGCCGCCCTCTATTTTAAGCGCTCGTATAATTTTAAGCGCACTGTTTCTGAGCATATGGTATTCCTTGTTTGTAAGCGTCTGGCTCGGTGCGACAACAATCGAGTCGCCCGTATGTATGCCGACAGGGTCAAGGTTTTCCATGTTGCATATGGTAATTGCCGTGTCGTTTTTGTCGCGCATTA
>CAKSBK010000205.1 GCA_934438035.1 uncultured Christensenellaceae bacterium | reverse complement strand
GCTCCACATATATTCCGCCGCCCTTTCCTGTTGCCGAGTTGTTTTCAATCGTTCCGCCGAGAAGGTTTATTTTCACATTGCCCGAAGCGCAAATAGCGCCGCCGTTGCTGCCGTAAATAGACGTTGAGCTGCAGCCGGAGATTGTTCCTCCGTTCATCGTAAACGTAGCGAAGTATTTAAGATCCGACTCAAACATTGCGCTGCGCCCCATCCAAATAGCGCCGGCGTTGTTTTTAGAGGTACAGTTAATTATAGCGCTGCCCTCGTTCATTATCACTGCTCCCGAAGAGTAAATAGCAGCTCCCGAATAGCTGTTTACCGCACAGTTTTGTATTGTAGCGCCGCTGTCTAAGGTAAGTAAAGCGTCTCTTCCTACCGTGACGGCGTGACCGTGTAATGACCCAATGTTTTCGGCGTCGCCGTCTATTGTAATATTTTTAAAAGTGAGCTTGCCTTTAGTTACGTAGAACAATGAGTCACTACCGTTAGTTTCCGCCGCTCTTGTTAAGGTGAGTACGCTTCCGTCCTTACTGCGAACGGTTATATCGGCAGAGCTCGAGTCAATCTTAAGCTCCTCCGTAAGCTCAATATCCGCCGTAACGACGATATCGGACTTATTATCGGCTATTGCCTGCTTAAGCTCGTCAAAGGTTGCGACCTCCGTCGTCTCCCCCGTCGTTTCGCCCTCCGCCCAAACGCTGACCGGGTTTAAGCTCAAAACCAAAACCAGCACCAAAATCAGGCTTATGATCTTCTTTTTCATTTGTTCCTCCTAAAAAAGCTTTTCCGTTTCGATATTAATTAAAATGTTATTTAGGTATTTTTCGGATTTGTATATTACAAGCATATACCGTACACCAATGTACGATGCAAGTATTTTGTAAAAAAATGTTAAAATTTTCGAATAAAATATGAAATTTCCCGTTTAATGTCTATAGAAAAAACAGCGAATCCCTTCACCTCGGCATTATTATTAATTACGAGGATAAAGGACCTCTTAAGGCGCCTGACAACAACCGAACGCCGCCCGTATTATGTTTTTAAGGGATTTATCGTATTTTATCGTTTTTAACGTTTTCAGCTTATCTTCAATCCTCTTTTTAACCTCTTCGCAAAGCTCGTGCCTGGTCATATCCTTATATTGCTCATACGTTATGGGAGTTAAATAATGCGCCTGCGTTACTACTCTGCCCGGCTTATTTTCATCCATCGCCCTGTATGAATCAAATATACACACCGGCACAACGGGCGTTTTTGAGCGGACGCTCGCAAGAAAGCAGCCGCTTTTAAACTCCGTAAGCGTGTTTTTATTATCGGCATATCCGCCCTCGGGAAAAATGAGATATCTTTCTCCAAAAAGCACGTCTTCGCCTATAGCTTTAATTGTTTTAAGGCACTTTTTTGCGTCCGTAAGGTCTATTGTTCTTCCGCCCAAAAGTGCGCAAACCTCTCTTGCCAAAAACTTATCTGCGGAAGACTCCTCCCAAAGCACGGCGCAGCGGCAGGGAAGCGTCAAAAGTATGCCGAGAGCGTCGTATTTTCCCTGATGATTGGAATAGAGAATATATCCGCCCTCTTTGGGGAGATTTTCCTCTCCGAAAGAAAGGGTAACAGCGCCGCTTCTTCTTCGCATATGGTCTATTATATGCAAAGCGAGCTCATACCTTTGCTCTTTTGTCTTCTCCTCCGGCATTTTTAAAAGCTTATGCGCCCGCACCACGTTTTTTAAAACAAAATACGGGCTTGTTACGACGGTATATTTAAACCGAAGCTGCTTCAAGCTCTTCCTCCTCATTTTTCATAAGCCTGCGGCTTTTCACGGAATACGACGTTACGTTTTTAACCGTCTCTCCGTCAATCTGAAGCGCAGTGGGTCTGTCAAATTCGACGGTTATTTCGTCTCCCGTAAGAATTTCCACCATTTCCGTATGCTTCACATGCTCGCCCTTAAATATTCCGGGGAACACTGCGAGAGTTTTAAGTTTTCCCGAGCCGTACATAACCACTACGCTTGCATGTCCGTCCTCGGAAAGTCTGTCCTGCTTGGGAGCGACGTTCATTCCGCCGCCGTAAAATCTTCCGTTCATGGTAGGCGCAAGCCACACCTTTTTATATTCGTGAGTAACCCCGTATACGGTTATTTTCGCATTTGCGGGGGTGAAATGGAACAATAGCCCCTTTATCGCTATAGCGGTATAGTTAACGGGCTTTTCGGAAAGCTCCTTTTGCGCGTCTCCCACCTCGCAGCAATAGCCGTCTATGCCGTAGCCTATTCCGTTTATAAAGCGGCTCGTTTTGCCGTTTACCGTTACTTCGGGAAGATTTTCAATGTAGTCGTTAATTCTGAAAAGCCTTTTCTGCCCTCCCAAAACGTCGTTTATGAAGTCGTTTCCCGAGCCCGCCGGATAAAGGTAAAGGTTATTTTCTATTTTTACACCGCATACGTTATTTGCAAAAATGTTTAAGGTTCCGTCGCCTCCCGCAATTACCACGTCATCTTCTCTGTCGATTTTTGAAAAGAATCCGGGAACGTCCGAGAGCTCCGTTATATCTATGAGCTTAAGCTCGCCGTCAACCGCCGTTTCCAGCTCCATTGCGGCCTGCTTGCCCTTTTTGTTGTTTGCGATTGGGTTAAAAAGCACGTACGTCATTATTTTTTTCCTCTTATAATAAAAAATTAAATAATTGCGGCATAAAGCCTACATATTATATATCAAATTACGCCTCTCTTGTAAATGGGCAATAATCGGGAAATATCATAAAGCCGCCAAAAAAACAATGCGGTTATACTGTTTTTACAGCGCATATGTTTCATAATTTTTTTACAAACCTCACATTTCCCTCAAGCAAAAGCTCCGAGCGACAGCGTTCCGAACGAAGAGAGGAACGCTTTACCGAAAAAAAGCGGTAGTCAAGCAAGCCGTGAAAAACTGAGCGGAGCGATAGTTTTTCACG
>CAKSBK010000204.1 GCA_934438035.1 uncultured Christensenellaceae bacterium | reverse complement strand
GCCGAGGATATTCCCTGCCAGTTTAATTTAACGCTTGCGTCTATGTCAATTCGCTTAAGGCTGACATGCATTCTGTTGTTATCCGCATCAAGATTTTTAAGATAAAGCGTAGTATTTTCGTTATCTACAACGAATGTACCGCTGTAATACTCATTTTCGTAATTTTCGCCGGAGAGAATATTTATTATATGTTTGGAAAGCTTGCCGTTCGCGTCATATAAATCAGAAACTATATATGCGCCTCTGTTTGCGCTGTGAGTCTCAGAATATATCTCTTTTCCGTCAATATAATATCTGACCATATAGTTGATGGGCGTATTTAAATCCACCTTTTTCCAAACCGCTTTTAACGTTATAACGTATCTTTGCGTCTCTTCGTCATACGTATAGCAGTCCTTTAAATATTCATACATTCTAGTAGTTATATGAATACTCTGTCCCGTAGCAAATGTTGCAAGTTCCTTTTCCTTACCTTCGTTTGTTATCGCCTGCCAATGATCGAAAACATATTTTCCCGTAAGGTCTCTCGGAATTTTGGTCGTAATAATCGCAACGGGATTTGTCGCGGTATTATACCCGTCCTTTCCGCCCACATCCATGCCGGAAACATTAACGACGTTGCCCGGCTCCGGCGCATTTTCCTCTCCCTCGGCAGAAATGTATTTAACCGCAGTTTTTAAGGGATTTCCGTTTATTCCGAGAAGAACTATGCCCTGTGCGCCTGTGTTCATATAGTCTCTGACCGCCTGAGACATTCTGAAATAATAATACCCGTCAGCGCTCGGCCGCCATTCGCTGTACGAAACGACTTCAAAGTTCGCGTCCGTATATCTTCCGTAAGAATCAAGCTCCGGAGAATCCTGTTCCCCGGTATATATCAGATATTCTATATATGTATTTTGGTCTATGCTTTGCTCATTTTTCTGCAAATAACTTTTTCCGTCTTTCGGCGCAACATATACATCAGGAACACCAAATCCCGTAGCCCTTTTAAAGCGTATGGGGTCGGCGTAAAATCCTGCATTTTTTCTGTTTATAAGAGAATCCTGCGTAAGGGTCGACCATGACGGATTTGTTGCGGACGATTTGAAAAACTGCGAATCCGAAACTCCGTAAAGGCTGTGAGTTACTATTTCTTTATGCGCATTGCCTATGAGGTTTCCTCCTGAAACGGTGATATTTTCATAGCAATTTGAAATTTCAAGCGTATAATTTCTCTGGTAAAGTGCGCCCGAGTCAGAATCCGAAATTACCGACAATTTAACAACCGTGCCGGTTGAAAGAGTCGTCGTATACTCGTTAAGCTCCCCGCTTGAGAGGTTCGTCATGGGTACTTCTATCATCTGACCGTTAATCTTAAGCTGATCAAGCTCCCAAATCGCTCCGCCGCTCCTTATGCTCTTAAAATTCCATGTAAAGCCGTTGCCTGTAAAGGTCTGTTTTGCTTCGTCGTTTGAAGTTCTTCCCTTTGCATAAATCGTTTGCAGCCACATGCTTGCGTCAAAAACATACTCTTTAATTTTTTCAATATACGCAGTAACGGTAACGTCGGATAAAACGTTGTTAACGGTATATTTTCCTGAAAGAAGCGTTGAGGAAGCGCTATCTGAAGAAAGCTTGATATTGTTTCCGCTTCTTTCATATACGAGCATTTGACCTAAAAGCTCGGGATCTCCCGACGTAGTTAAAACGTTTCCGTCTTTATCCGTAACCGTAATCTGCGCCTTATAGCCTCTCGGTATATTGGCAGTAAAAGAAAAGCTGCCGTTATCTGCAACTCCGTTCACTCCGTCGGCACCGAAAACGCTTTCCGGGGTGAGGTCAGATTCCGTGCCGTTTTTCAAAATCAATTCATAGCTTATTTTGTGAGCGGTTGCATGAATATACTCAACCTCAATTTTTTCACCCTTTTTTAATATGGAATATGTTACCTGCCCGGAAGACTGTCTAGTCGTGCGGTAAAAAACTCTTTTTTCGCCGTCGACTTTTATAACTCCAACGTAATACACCGGCGTTTTTCCGATGTGTGCAACGGAATACATATGGTCATGTTCGCCGAAATCTTTAATTGAGACGGGAAAAATCTTGTCTAAATATCCCTCTTTAATTCCGTTAGGATACAGCTTCTCAATGTAAGAAGTTAAATCATTTGACGGATCGCCTGTAGAGATATTTTCGCTTGAACAGTGAATGTTGAAATTTTCGCTGATTGAAATGTAATCATCAACGGAAGAATTGTCGTCTTGTGTAGACCCATTGGTTTTATCAGTTTCATCGTAGTTTGTCTGCTGCCCTGCTGTTTCAGATAAGTTTTCTTTATCAGGTTCACCGCTTTCGGCATAAACCGTAATTAAACTTAACAACAAAGAAAATACTAATAAAAATAACAAACAGGCTGACAGCATTCTTTTGACCCTGGTTTTCATTGAATGCCCTCCGATAATTAATGCTTTTAAGATGTTTGCTTTTAGAATGTTTATAAATTTCCTAACATCATCTTATCATGCATTGAACTTAAATTCAATACATTATTCAAAATTCAACCCATTAATTTCATTTGATATATATTTATAGAATTTCTCAGAAGCAAAAGGCATCGTCTTATTCTCATTTTTTAAAATAACAACTTTTCTTTTTGGGCATTCTTTAATGCGGCGTATTGCCACGTCCGTTTCAAAATCACGAAGCATATTTTCATATACGGCGGAAACGCCGAGATTTTCTCTTACCATAGATAGTATTGTATAGTCGTCAGTAACTTTATATTCTATATTGGGTTTTAAATTCTCTTTTGAAAACGCATCAAGCGTAAGGCTGTATTCTCCCTCGTCAAGAAGTATAAACGGCTCCGAAGAAAGCTCTTTTAAAGAAACCACGCTGTGTTTTGAAAGAGGATGCTCTTTAAACAAAACGGCGTAAAGCTCGTCGGTGTAAAGCTCTTTATATTTTTCATTTTCCAACACTTCCGGAATTATAAAGCCAAAATCAACAGAGCCGTCATATAC
>CAKSBK010000203.1 GCA_934438035.1 uncultured Christensenellaceae bacterium | reverse complement strand
CTACGGGGCAATAGGTGTATTTATCCGTAACCCTTTCGTTTGCGCCCGTGGCTCTGTTTATTCTGTAAAGAAGATTGCCCTTCTCCTTATTTATATAATAGAAGTAATTTTTATATAAGAACAGCGAGCCCGGATATACGTCCGCCTCTTGTTTAAGGTCGGTTCCGTCCGTCTTCATGCTGTAAATTCCCTTTTTGTCTATTTCACGCACACAGGCAAAATACAGTCTGCCGTTTTCCTCGTTTAAATATTCAACGCTGATATCCCCGTTAAGCTTTTTTAAGCCGCTGCCGTCAACATTAATCGCATAGCATCTGTTTGCGTCCCCGGTATTGCTGAAATAAAGCGTCCCGTCAACTAATATTAAAGACTGCGCGCGCTCTTCCGTGAGCATATATGCGTCTTCGTCCTGTTTTTTTACGAAAATTCCGTTGTTGGAATAGTAAACGTCCCCCGCGGCTTCGTCCGTAACCGCCATTCCGCCGTTTGCTATATTTGAAATGCTGCTGCCCCTGTAGGTTTTATCGGGAACAAGAGAAGATATGCCCAAAGCCGCCGCCAAAACAATCGCCGCGCAGGCTATACATATCGGAATCAACGCCGCAAGAGGCAGCTTGCGTCTTTTTTTGCTTGCAGTATTTTTCATATTATTCCCTCTTCTTTTTATATATGCCGGGCGTATAAAACGCCCGGCTGTGCCGTCCGACCGTATTTTAACGCTTAACGATCCGACCCTTCCGTTTTATCGGAAAATTATACCACATTCAGCTTTTTGCTCCTGGAAACGGAGAATATCATCGCAATTAGGATAACAAGTCCGTAGATTATCTGCGCGATTGACGCAGGTATTAGGAACGCCGAAAGCAGGTTTTTAAGTATTATGAGTATGAGCGCGCCGGCAACGGTTCCTATATAGTTTCCCGAGCCGCCTATCATTGAGGTTCCGCCGATAGCAACTACAGCTATGGTTTCGAACATAACGGAGTCGCCCATGCCGAGATATGACTGACCTATTCTTCCCGTGAAGAGAAGACCGCCGAGACCCGCCGCAAGACCGGAAATAGCGTAAGCAATCATCTTAATTCTCTTTGTTTTAACGCCGGAATAAAACGCAACCGTCTCGTTATTGCCTACTGCATAAACCTTTCTTCCGTAAGGCGTGTATGCGAGCACTATAGAAGCAACCGCTATAATAAGTATCCACAAAAGAACCATGTTGGGAATTCCGAGCGTGGAGCCTAAGCAGAAGTTCTCTAAAACCTTTGGAGCATAGCCGCCGGGAAGAGTTCTTGAGGAAAGGCCCACCACAAGTCCCTGAATTATCGTGTTCATACCGAACGTCATTATCATGGGGTTTATCCCGAGATATGATATTCCGAAGCCGTTTATGAGTCCTATAACCGTGGTTATTATAAGCACCATGGGAATCATCCAGAAGAGATCTGCCGAGGTGCAGCCCCAGCTCTTATAGAGCATGGTTATCATCATGCCCGCCGCGCACATGTTCCACTGAATGGAAAGGTCAATGCCGCCCATAAGTATCGCAAAGGTCTGCCCTAAAGCGAGCGTTGCCAAAACGGCTGCGTCGATAAGCATTATTTTGATATGCGCGCCGCTCGCAAACTCCGGTCTTAAAATACTTACGAAGATAAACATTACTATAGCTATCGCGTAAGATAAAAACACGGTGTTGTTTTTCTTAAGTGTTCTTCTAAAAACGTTCATATCACACCTCCAAGCTGCGCTTCTTGCGCGCTATCTCTATTACGGAGGTCACGCCGACTACCGTTATCAAAAGCACTCCCTGTATAAGGCTCGTCCAGTAAGAGGAAAGACCCGCAAAGGTGAGAAGGTCGCTTAAAAGCTGAAGCACGAAGGCTCCTATAATCGTTCCGTAAAGCGAGCCTCTTCCGCCCGCAACGTTTATGCCTCCCAAAACCGCCGCACAGCAGGTCAGAAGCACGTAGCTGTCGCCCGCCGTAGGCGAACCGGAATTTACGTAAGCCGTTCTGTAGGTTCCCGCAATCGCCGCAAAGAGACCGGAGAACGCATAAACCCTGAGCTTAACCCAGTTTATGTTTATACCCGAGCAGTAAGCGCTCATCGAGTTCTTGCCTATTGCGAAAATAGATATTCCAAAGCGCGTTCTTCTAAGCCATGCCCACATAAGCACGAGTATAACGAGCACAAAAGCGGAGAGCGGAATCCCCCATATTCTCTGCATCATGAAGTCAACGTACATTTTTGCGGTTTTTCCGCCGTCAACGGGCAGAACATATAACGCAAAGCCGTCAAAAATATACCATGTCGCCAGCGTTACTATAAACGCCTGCAGCTTAAACTTTATAACTATTATGCCGTTTAAAAGACCCGCCGCTATTCCGATAATGCACATAAGAAGAATCGTGCCTATTATTCCGGGAACGGTGTTCGGCATAATTACCGCCGACAAGCTGTTCGTAAGACAAATTATTCCCGCTATTGAAAGATCCGTTCCGTACATCAGCATTACGAGCGACTGACCCATTGCGGCAAGAACCAGAATAAGCGTTCCGTCTATTTTATTGGCAAGCCATCTTCCGCTGAATACTCCCGGCTGGAATATACCTATAAGAATCAGCACTATCGCAAGCATGAAATAGGGAATGATCTGGTCAACGTTTCTCTTAGCAAAATTTTTAAGCTTATTCATTGCCTTTCTCCTCTCCCTCGTTTTTCTTGACGGCCCTCTTAACCTGCTCTCCTACGGAAGCAAGTATTATGTTTTCCTTTGTGATATCTTCTCCCGAAAGCACTGCGGAAATTTTGCCGTCGCACATTACGCTTACTCTGTCGCATACGTGAGTAAGCTCTTCAACGTCTGAAGAATAATATAATAGCGCATTTCCCTTTTTGGCAAGATCTCTTACAAGATTAAATATTTCCGCCTTTGTTCCTACGTCAACGCCTCTCGTGCAGTCATACAGCAAAAACACCTTGGGGTCTGCGGCGAACATCTTTGCAAAGACGACCTTCTGCTGGTTTCCT
>CAKSBK010000202.1 GCA_934438035.1 uncultured Christensenellaceae bacterium | reverse complement strand
AGCAGGGTCTGCATGGCTGCAAACGGCGGCGCGGTGATGGAATTCGGTTTAAGAAGAGCTCAGGGACCGGACGCCGGACTTTACGGCGCAAGAGCGGCTGTAATAGGAGGCTGCGCTTCAACCTCCAACGTTCTTGCCGGACAGTATTTTGGGCTTAAGACTGCGGGAACGCATGCTCACAGCTGGGTTATGAGCTTTGACCATGAAATAGACGCCTTTAGGGCGTATGCCGAAATATTCCCGGACAGCTGTCTTCTGCTTGTAGATACTTACGACGTCTTAAGAAGCGGAATGCCTAACGCAATTAAGGTTTTTGACGAATTAAGAAAACAGGGTCACGAGCCTTTGGGAATAAGAATAGATTCAGGAGACCTTGCATATTTAAGTAAGGAATGCAGAAAGATGCTTGATATTGCGGGATATCCCAACGCTAAAATCTGCGCTTCTTCGGACCTTGACGAAAAGCTCATGAGAGACTTAAACCAGCAGGGCGCAAGAATAGATATGTGGGGCGTGGGAACAAAGCTCATTACAAGCGAAAACTGCCCGGCTTTGGGCGGAGTGTATAAGCTTGCCGCAAGAGAGCACGACGGCGTGTGGATGCCTAAAATAAAAATAAGCGAGAACGTTTGGAAAATAACCAATCCCGGTTATAAAAAGGTGGTAAGAATTTATTCTAACGCAACGGATAAGGCGCTTGCCGATATAATAATGCTGGACGAAGAGAAGCTTAACGAAAAAGAGCCGCTCGAGATATTTGACCAGCACGAAACATGGAAGAGAAAGACGCTTACGGATTACCACGTTAAGGAGCTTCTCGTTCCCGTGTTTATAGACGGAAAATGCGTATATGAAAGCCCGGACGTTGAAACCATAAGGAAAACGGCGCAGCACGAGCTTGACACTTTCTGGGACGAATATAAGAGAGTAACCAATCCTCACGTATATAAGGTTGACCTTTCGCAGGCGCTTTATGATTTAAAGCAGAAGCTTTTAAAAGAGGGAAGAGGCTGATAATTTGAGGAGCGAAAGCTCCTCTTTTTGTATGCCTAAACCTTAAGGGCGGCAAAAACGGGAATATTTAAAAAAATTTGTAATGCGTTAAGACGGAGGGAAGCGGTAAAGCATAAAAAAACGAGACGCCGTTAAGACGTCTCTAAAAGAAAAAGGAAGAAAAATTATATATCACGAACAAAAGTTCGGATAAAGCATATTCATTAAGTAACACATCCTTGTTACAACTATATTATACAACAAAAATCGAGCTTGTAAACCCCTTTTTATTATTTTTTTCAAATTTTTTCGCTTTTTTTCGCAAAAAATGAGGATTAATCCAAAAGCGAATGTTCGTCAAACTGCTCCGTTATTATTCCCGCTTCTTTTATAAGTGAAACGGAGAAGTCGTCGGGGTAAGGGTGAATATAAACTATTCTGCGTATTCCGGAATTTATAATCATTTTTGCGCAGATGGTGCAGGGACAATGAGTGCAGTAAAGCGTGGCTCCGTCTATTGAAACGCCTATTTTTGCCGCCTGTATTATTGCGTTTTGCTCCGCATGGATTGCGTAACAAATCTCCTGCTTTGTGCCCGAGGGAATCGAGAGCTTTTGTCTTAAGCATTCCCCTCTTTTTTTGCAGTTTTCTATTCCCGAGGGAGCGCCGTTGTAGCCTGTTGTCAATATGCGCTTGTTTTTAACTATGACTGCGCCGACTTGCCTGTTTTCTTTATAGCAGCTTGACCAGCTCGCAATTTCCTTTGATAAGCGTACAAATCTTAAGTCCCATTTATCCATGTAATTCACCTCTAAAAAGAAATATAGCATAATTTTAAAAAAGTATCAACAGTAATAAAATACCGCAAGCAAACATAATTATTAACACAAAAGGTTACGGAGGTTGTTATGAGATATTCGAGAATGGAGGATCAAAGACCGCCCGAAAAGAGGGGCGGGGCAAAGTTTATTGTAATTACGCTTATTATTTTAGCCGCCGCGGCGGTATATCTCATAGGCGCCTCGAAGGTGGGAAGCTTTTTAAACGATAAGGTGGTTGAGCCTATAGCCATGGCGTTTTCTTCTGAGACAAAGGAGCCTCAAAAGAGCGAGGATACGGAAAATACGGACGCAAAGGACGCCCGGCAGGTTTCCTTTTACGCACAGCCGATGAGCTTTTACGCGCTTCAGGCGGGAGTTTTTTCGGACGAGGAAAATGCGCGAAAATATGCTTCGGAGCTTAAAAATAAGGGCGGAGCCGGCTATGTTTTAAAGGACGGAAATAATAATTACAGGGTGCTAATATCGGGATACGGTAATAAGGAGGACGCGGAAAGCGTGAGCGACCGCCTTAAAAGCTCTCAGGGAATGGAGACCTCGGTTTTTGAAATATCGGGCAAAGAGCTTTCGTTCTCTGCCGACGCGGACGAGCTGACGGCTAACAGCTTAAAGGAGGCGGAGGTTAACTCCTGCGTTACGGCTTTAAGCGAGCTTTCTTTAAAAAGAGACAGAGGGGAAATTAGCGTTGAAGAGGCTAAAGAGAGCTTAAATGAGTTGCGTGAAAGCAGCTTAAAAATAAAAGAGACAATGGAGAAGGCAGGTAAGGACGATTTGGCGGTTAAATTGGCTGCGTTTTACTTAAGCGTTGCGGACGCCGCGGCGGCTGCGGAAGAAAAAACGGGAGAGGTGGAGTTTTCCTCCGCGCTTAAATGCTGTTACCTTTCGGCGGCACAGGCAAGGGCGGAAATGGGCTGACATGCTTTTAAAAATTAAACAAACAGCAAATTTTAAAGGCGTTTTACATTTGTGAAACGCTTTTTTCATATGTAACGGCTTATTAAATATTTATGCCCGAAAAATTTGCGGAAAATGTCGGTATAAAAGAAAAATCTTAGGGGATACTTGTTAAATCACGTTGAAAAAACGCAAGCAGAATAGTATAATATAATCTAATGAGTTATGCATAATAACAAATAAAAATTTTGAACATTTTATAATACTTAAGGAGGTTTGTATATAATGAACAAAAAGACTGTAAAGGACGTTGAAGTCACTGGAAAAAGAGTGCTTGTAAGAGTTGATTTTAACG
>CAKSBK010000201.1 GCA_934438035.1 uncultured Christensenellaceae bacterium | reverse complement strand
ATAATAAGCTATACTGCGCCGTTAAGGATAAACGGCAACAGCGTGGGATATATTATAATGCATATCAGAGCGGAGGAATACCTTATTACCGTAAAAACGGTGTTAAAAGAGGTGTTGTATTGCCTGCCTCTTATAATACTGATTGCGCTTTTATGTATATTTGTCACTTCAAGAAGTATAAATAAACCCCTTGACAGCATAAGCGAGGCTACAAAGGAGCTGGCGAGGGGCAATTTTAAAAAGCGTGCCGACAGCAAAGGGCTTGCGGACGTCGGCGGAATAATTGAAAATTTCAACTTTATGGCGGAGGAGTTGGAAAAATACGAAACCACAAGGGAAAGCTTTGTGGGAAACGTTTCGCATGAACTCAGAAGTCCGCTTACGTCTATAAGCGGCTTTGTCGAGGGAATGCTCGACGGCACCATCGAGGAAGAGGACAAGCCTAAGTATTTAAGCATAGTGTTGTCTGAAACTAAGAGAATGAACGCGCTTATAAACGACCTTTTGGATCTTGCTAAGTTTGAATCCGGACAATTTCCCATGAACTTTACTTGTTGGGATATAAACGAGCTTTTAAGAAAGTGCTTTATAAGCTTTATAACAAAAATAGAGGAAAAACAGCTTGACGTTTCGATAAATATACCGGATGAAAAGCAAACGGTGTATGCCGATAAAGACAGAATAACGCAGGTTATAACAAATCTTATTGACAATGCCGTGAAATTTTGCGACCAAAAGGGAGAGCTTAAAATTTGGACTAATAAGACGAAGGACGGAGTGCAGATAAGCATTTCAAATACGGGCAGCATAATTCCCGAGGAAGACATTCCCTTTGTCTTTGACAGATTTTTTAAGGTAGATAAATCGCATAACAGAAAGGCTCAGGGAACGGGAATAGGTCTTTCTATAGTGAGGACGATAATCCAACAGCACGGACAGAAAATATGGGTGAACTCAAAACCGGGAACCGGCACCGTATTTACGTTTACGCTGAGTGATAAAGGGAAAAATAAGGGCAAGGCATAAGCTCTTTTATTAGGAGGCAGTATGGACGAACACAATAATAATTTACCGGGCGAAGAGCGGCAAGAGCAGTTTCCTCTTGACAGAACGTTTAAAGAGCAGACAAATCATTCTTTGCAGGAAAATGAAGATAAACAGGAAGAGCAGCGCGAGCAGGAAATGAGTTTTCCTCTTGACAGGACGTTTGAAGACGCTGCGCCTAAAAATACAGACCCGTATGCGTTATATAATACGCGCCCGGAAGGTGCGGCTCATGCGGCAAATAACGCCGAGCCCCCTAAAAAGAAGAAGGGCAGGGGGCTTAAAATTGCTGCTGTAATAATCGTTGCGGTTATGTTCGGCTGTGCGCTTGCGGTTGCGGTGGTAGTCCCGGTAATGCAGAGTGTCGGCATTCTTCCCTCTAAAACGGAGGAGCCCTCGCAAACGCCCGTTCCTTCAGCGGGGGCTGAAAACAATACGGCAAACGGAAACACTAGAACAGAGCACGATTATTCGGGAGTTGTTTACCCCGAAACGCTGCCGGATTTTGACGGCGAAGACGTTACGATAACAAACCTATATAATCCGGTTCCGGAAATAGCGGCGCAATCTGCGGACAGCGTTGTGGGAATAACCGCAATAGTAACGGATAAAGACGGAAATATGTCCGGCTCGAGAGGGACGGGAATAATACTTTCCTCCGAGGGATATATCGTAACAAATAACCACGTTATCGCTGTGGGAGGAGATATTACCGTAACCCTTAACAACGGAACCGAATATAAAGCGACGCTCATGGGTACGGATGAAAACATAGATATAGCCGTGCTTAAAATAGACGCTCCCGATCTTAAGGCAATGAAAATAGGAGACAGCGCCGCCTGCGTCGCAGGAGGACAGGCTATAGCGATAGGAAACCCCAAAGGCGCGGGAACGAGCCTTACGGGAACCGTAACGGTGGGGTATATAAGCGCGGTAGACAGGGAGATTCTCTTTAACGAGACCAGACAAAAGTTTATTCAGACGGACACCGCAATTAACCCGGGAAATTCCGGGGGACCTCTTTTAAACGAAAAAGGCGAGCTTATAGGCGTGGTTACGTTAAAGACGCTCGTTGCTGCGGTTGAGCAGGACGGTACCTCTATTAACGCGGAGGGAATAGGCTTTGCGATTCCCGTTAACACAGCTATGGAATCCGTTAAGAGCATAATACTTTCGGGCGACGTTAAGCGCCCCGGGCTCGGAGTTAAGGTTTATGAAATTCCCGAGGAGCAGGAGCAAAGCTTCGGACATGCGGGACTTTATATTGACAGCTTTATTGACGGAAGCCTGGGAAAGGCGGCGGGGCTTCAAGAGGGCGATATAATCTTTGAATGCGACGGCGTGACGGTTAACGAGCTTGCGGATTTCAAGGCGATTTTGGGCGCTAAATATGTCGGAGACAGCGTTCATTTAAAAGTGTTTAGAGACGGAAGCGTTATAGAGTTCGATATAGAGCTTTCCGATATGAATAAGATAGGATAATTTGAGAATAAAAAACTCGGCGTCGGGTATACCGTTTTGCCGAGTTTTTAATTTTCTCATTTAAACCGCATTTTTTCTTTTTCCTAAAAGCTCGTCCGCAATTATTAATATTGCGCCGAGAGGCTCTATATAGCCGCATACGGCGGACGTTTATACGGGAAGCTTATCGGGCAAAAGTACGGATAACAGTTAAGAGCGGCGTAAAAAGCGCAATCAGCATAACGCTGCCTATGAGCGTTCCTTCCGCAGCTTTATAAAGCTATACGGCTTGCTTAACGCCGTTAAGTATTAATAATATGGGGAGGATTCTTTAATGTATTTTGACTATTAAAGCTAAACAATTTCAAGACCGCAGCGAACGGCAAAATATACGCCGGCAAAATCCGTTTGCGGAAGCTTTTTCAGTTCTTCTGCGGCTAAAAGGGCGCTTTTTTTATCTTCGAATATTCCCACGCAGGCGCTTCCGCTTCCCGTCATAAACGTAGCTTTTATTCCGTTAGTATTTTTCATTTTATTAAGTATATAATGAATGTCGCTTAAAAGCTCGCAGGCATACGGAGTAAGGGCGTTAAA
>CAKSBK010000200.1 GCA_934438035.1 uncultured Christensenellaceae bacterium | reverse complement strand
GTCTACGGCGACTACGCTGTAATTTGCGTTAGCGGTTTTTGAATACCACTTCTTTTTAGAGCTTACTCTTTTAACGGCGTCGTGAGGAACGGGAGTATCCGCAATTTTTTTAAGCGCCAGCTCTGTAGGAACGTCTGCGTCAACTATAATTCCCCGCCTTTGACCGAAATCTCTTATGCTTCTCGTAAGCTTTCTTGTGTCTATACCGAAAATTCCGGGGATATGATATTCCTCCATTACCTCGCAGAGAGTTTTTGTATATCTGAAGTTCGAGGGAGAATCGTTATATTCTCTTACTATAAGCCCGCCTATTGTGGGAACCTTTGTTTCGTAATCCTCGTCCGTCGTGCCGTAATTGCCGATAAGCGGATAAGTCATTACAACGCCCTGATCTGTGTAGGAAGGGTCGGAAACTATTTCCTGATAGCCCACCATTGAGGTGTTGAATACTATTTCAAAAACCCTTTCGCAGTCGTATCCGAAGCCGTAGCCGTTATATATTCCGCCGTCTTCAAGTACTAATTTTTTTAACTTTTCCAAACCGTTTTACCTCCGTATATAGTGAGAATGCATTTTCCGTAAACCGCGTCTCCCGCAAAGGGGCTTGCCTTGCCCATGCTTAAAAATTCATCGGGGTTCACGGTGTATTTTTCGTTTAAATCCCAAACGCAAAGCCCGCTGTCCTGAATGCTAAAGCGCGCTCGGGGAGAGTCGCTTAGCAGGCTTATAAGCTTATTTAAAGGTATAATTCCCGTTTTAACAAGTCCTGTATAAAGCTCGCAAAACGCTGTTTCTAGCCCGGTTACGCCCATAAGACTGTCTTTAAGCCCGCGCGATTTTTCTTCTTTTGAATGGGGCGCGTGGTCGGTGGCTATCATGTCTATCGTGCCGTCGGTAATGCCGGCGATAAGCGCGGCTTTATCTTCCTCGCTTCTTAAGGGAGGGTTCATTTTAAACCTGCCGTCTTCCCGTAAATTATTTTCGCTTAAAAGCAGATAGTGAGGCGCCGTTTCGCAGGTTACGTCCACACCCTCTTTTTTCGCTTGTCTTATAATATCGACGCTCTGTTTTGTGGATATATGGCAAACGTGGTATTTAACGCCCGTCAGCTTTGCAAGCTCAACGTCTCTTTTTATTTGCGCCCACTCGCTTTTTGAGGATATGCCCTTGTGTCCGTGAGCTTTTGCATATGCGCCGTCGTGAATGTAGCCCCCGTTTAAAAGCGAATTATCTTCGCAGTGTGCGGCGATTATTTTATTCTCTTTTTTTGCAGCTTCCATGGCGTTTCTCATCATCTGATCGCTCTGCACGCCTCTGCCGTCGTCCGAAAAGGCAACCGCTTCTTTAAGGGAAGAAAAGTCGCAGAGCTCTTCGCCCTTTTCGCCCTTTGTTATTGCGGCGTATGGGTGAACGCCTATGACGGCGTCTTTTTTTATTATAGAAAGCTCTTTTTCCAAATTTTCTTTGGAATCGGGAACGGGGTTTAGGTTAGGCATTGCGCATACGTCGGTATATCCGCCGTGAGCTGCGGCAAGGCTTCCCGTTCGAACGGTTTCTTTATAAAAAAAGCCCGGCTCTCTTAAATGAACATGAACATCAAGAAAACCGGGAAACACGAATAAGTTTTCCTTAAGAATAACGTCTTCGCCGCCGTTAAAGCTGTCTTCTATTGTATAAACGGGATATTTTTTGAATTCTCCGTTTTCATATACGTCAGCGTTTTTTAAAATGTAGCGCATTATTTCCTCCGCTTAATAAAAAAGCCTTGCCGATACGACAAGACAATACGCACAAAAACACAGAATACATGCCGTACTCCGATGAAATATTTTATCTTGCCGATATCACAGTATCGCTCTTAAAGAATCATTTTATATATTTTACCACGGCGGAGTATGAGTGTCAAGGCAAAACAAAACCGGTAAAAAGTATGAATTTAAAATTTTTTTAGTGAAATACGCTTGATTTTTGCACTGCGGGGTATATAATATTATTAGCACTCGAGTTTAAAGAGTGCTAACAACTTTTTGGTAAAGAGGTGGCTGTTATGGCAAAAAGAAAGTTTAAGGCGGAGTCCGGAAGACTTTTAGATTTAATGGTAAATTCAATTTATACTCATAAGGAGATATTTTTAAGAGAGCTGATTTCAAACGCAAGCGACGCTATGGATAAGCTCTATTTTAAGTCTTTAACGGATGAAAACGTAGGTTTATCGAGAGAAGATTTTAAAATAAGAATAGAGCTTGACAGAGACGCCCGCACTATAACCGTTACAGATAACGGCATAGGAATGACAAAAGACGAGCTTCTTGAAAATTTAGGCGTTATCTGCAAGAGCGGCACTCTTGCCTTTAAGACGCAAAACGACGTTAAAGAGGACATGGACGTAATAGGTCAGTTCGGCGTGGGCTTCTATTCCGCTTTTATGGTTTCAAAGAAAGTCAAGGTAACCTCTCTTGCTTACGGTGAAACTCAGGCATATACCTGGCAGTCTGAGGGCGAGGACGGCTACACCGTTTCGGAGGCGGATAAAAAAGACGTCGGCACGCAGATTGTTTTAACCTTAAAGGACGACACCGAGCAGGAAAATTATTCGGACTACCTTAACGAATATAAGATAAGCTCTCTTGTTAAGAAGTATTCCGACTATATAAGATATCCCATTTGCATGATGATGGAAAAAACCGTCCAAAACGAGGACGGCAAGGGTTATGAAAAGGTCATGGAGGACAGCGTGCTTAACAGCATGGTTCCGCTTTGGAGAAAGAATAAAAAGGATATTACGGAAGAGGAGTATAATTCCTTTTACCGCGACAAGTTCTTTGACTTTAACGAGCCCCTTCACGTTATGAATTTAAAGCTCGAGGGTACTGTTTCATATAACGCTATACTGTATTTTCCCGCAAAGCCTCCGTATAACTTCTATACAAAGGAATATAAAAGAGGGCTTCAGCTTTATTCAAACAGCGTTATGATAATGGAAAACTGCGAGGATCTTCTTCCGGATTACTTCGGGTTTGTTAAGGGCGTCGTTGAGTCTTCAGACCTCTCCTTAAACATTTCAAGAGAGATTCTGCAGCATGACAGACAGCTTAAGGT
>CAKSBK010000199.1 GCA_934438035.1 uncultured Christensenellaceae bacterium | reverse complement strand
GCTCTAAAGCAATCGTTCCCTGCCCCGCTATTACCGCAGGGTCGTTAAAGGGATGAATAAACGTATAGCCCTTTTCCTTTTGCAGGGAAAGCGCCTTTTGATATGCGTCGTCATAAACTCCCTCAACAAGGCAAATTTCCGCTCCGAAGCTTTTCGTCGCTTCAACCTTGGAAATAGGAGCGCTGTCAGGCAGGCAAATTACCGCCTTAATGCCGTTTTTCTGCGCCGCCAGCGCAACGCCCTGCGCATGATTTCCCGCAGAGCAGGCAACAACTCCCCTTTTTTTCTCTTCGTCACTCAAAAGAGACATTTTGTAATATGCACCTCTGACTTTAAACGAGCCGGTTACCTGTAAATTTTCCGTTTTTAAATAAAGTTCAACCCCCGGCTTAATTTTAGGCGCATACAGCAGGTCTGTAGTTATCGCTACATCCCTTAGCACATACCTCGCCTTATATACTTCATCAAGACTTAATTCACTTATACTCATTTCTGACCGTCCTTTTTAGAGCAAGCTGTTTATAAACTGCTCCGCCGCCCTCGGAGAGCGGCTTCCTTTATTTAGCGCAAACGCTTCCGCCTTGACATCAAGCGCCGAATCTACGGGAATACCGTTTTTTTGTGCAAGCTGCCTTACTATATCAAGATAAAGCGCCTTGTTGGGTTTTTCAAAATAAACCGTCATTCCAAACCTGTCCGAAAGAGACATAAGCTCCTGAACGGTATCGTTGTGATGCACGTCGTCGGCGTCGCTTCTGCCCGAAAACGTCTCTTTAACTATGTGTCTGCGGTTGCTCGTAGCGTAAATAACCGCATTATCCGCCCTTGCAGAAGCCGAACCTTCCAGCGCCGCTTTCAGCATGCTGAAGCAATCGTCGTTTTTGTTAAACGACAAATCGTCTATAAATATTATAAATTTAAGCGGATTTCCCGATATCTGCGCCATTATTTCAGAAAGACTTAAAAGCTGATTCTTTCTTATTTCAATCAGTCTCAATCCTTCGTCAAAGAAGTGGTTTACGCACGCTTTAACGGTGGAAGATTTTCCCGTACCCGCGTCTCCGTATAAAAGCACGTTAGCGGCCGGTCTTCCCTCAAGAAGCGCCCTGGTATTGTCGTAAACCTTTTTTCTTTCCTCCTCGTAGCCGATAAAGCTGTCTGTGGAAATATCATCACACGCCTCAACGGGAACAATTTTTCCGTCGTTTACGCAAAACATTCTTGCAGACGCAAATATTCCGTAGCCGTAACGCGAAATATGCTTTAACCTCTCGTCATACTCGCTTACAAAATCAACATATTCGTTTGCAAATTCCGGCACATAATGCGATGTGAAAACGCCGGAGGTAAGCTCTTTAGCGTTAAGCGTCGTCATAAACGTAAATAAGCTAAGCTCGGAATGCGCGTTATTTTTTACCTCTTTGGGTATGCTCTTTTTTGAAGCGGTATCAATAATATATCTGTTCTCATCCGTATAGACGAAGCCGCACAAAAAAGAGGATAAGCTATAGCCGTATTTTTCCAGCGAATATACAAATTCGCCGTAAAAATCCGCGCGTTTAAGTTCGTCTTCGCAAACCAAAAAGCTTATGAGCGCTTTAATCGCTCTCGTCTCTTTGATTTTGCGAAAAATGCTTAGAGAGCTTAAGCGAAAAGCAAGCTCTCTTCTTTTTTCGTCTGTCATGAATTTATCCTTCAAACTCGTTAACCACAGCGCCCTTATCCGCAGAGCTTACCGCAGCCGCGTATCTCTTTAAGCAGCCCGTAATGCCCTCTTTTTTAAGTATAGGCATTTGCTCCTTGCGCTTTTTAATCTCTTCGTCCGATACCTTAAGCTCGATTTTATACTCGGGTATATTTATGGAAATAATATCGCCCTCTTTAACGTAAGCGATTTCTCCTCCGCTTGCGGCTTCAGGCGAAACGTGACCTATTGAAGCTCCCCTGGTAGCTCCGGAAAATCTGCCGTCCGTTATGAGCGCAACGTCTTTATCAAGCCCCATTCCCGCTATTGCGGAGGTTGGCGAAAGCATCTCTCTCATTCCCGGGCCGCCCGCAGGTCCTTCATATCTTATTACAACGACGTCTCCCTTGACTATTTTACCAGCATAAATTGCGCTTATCGCCTCTTCTTCGCTGTTAAATACTCTTGCCGGTCCCTCATGAACAAGCATTTCGGGCGCAACCGCACTTCTTTTTACAACACAGCCGTCCGGCGCAAGGTTTCCTTTTAAAACGGCGATTCCACCCGTCTTTGAGAAGGGATTGTCAACGCTTCTTATAGTTTCGCCGTCATAAATCTCGGCGTCCTTAATGTTTTCATAAAGCGTTTTTCCCGTGCAGGTCATAACTGAAGTATCGATAAGGTTAAGCTTTGTAAGCTCCTTCAATACGGCGTAAATTCCGCCCGCCTCGTTAAGGTCTTCCATGTAAGTATGCCCCGCAGGAGCAAGGTGGCAAATATTCGGCGTCTTTTCGCTTATTTTATTTGCGTCGTCAAGGCTGACTTTAATTCCGCATTCGTTTGCGATTGCGGGAAGATGAAGCATGCTGTTTGTGGAACATCCTATTGCCATGTCCGCCGTAAGCGCATTTTTAACCGCTGCCGGCGTAATAATGTCTCTCGGACGAATATCTTTTTTAACGAGCTCCATTATCTGCATTCCCGCATGCTTTGCCAGCTCAATTCTTGCGGAATAAACCGCAGGAATTGTTCCGTTGCCCTTTAACGCCATGCCGAGAACTTCCGTTAAGCAGTTCATTGAATTTGCCGTATACATGCCTGAGCATGAACCGCAGGTTGGGCAGGTTTTTTCTTCGCACTCGGTTAATTTCTTTTCGTCGATTTTCCCCGCCTTATATGAACCGACAGCCTCAAACATGCTTGAAAGACTGGTCTTTTTCTTATCCACCCTTCCCGCAAGCATAGGGCCGCCGCTAACGAATATCGTAGGTATGTTAAGTCTTGCCGCAGCCATAAGCATACCGGGAACAATTTTGTCGCAGTTGGGAATACATACGGCAGCGTCGAATTGATGGCCTTGAACAGCGCATTCGAAGCTGTCGGCGATAGCTTCGCGGGAAACGAGCGAGTAATGCATGCC
>CAKSBK010000198.1 GCA_934438035.1 uncultured Christensenellaceae bacterium | reverse complement strand
CCCTTATTCACTACAAAGCCCGCATGTTTTTTTGAAACGCACGCCCCGTTTACCTCGTAACCCTTAAGCCCGCATTCTTCTATAAGAGCCCCCGCAAAATACCCCTCCGGACGCTTAAACGTGCTGCCTGCGCTAAAATAGTTAAGCGGCTGTTTTTGCCTTCTTTTCTCGTTAAGTTCTTTAAGATATTCTCTTGCGGCGTTGACGTCTCCCCTTTTTAAAAGAAACTCCGCCGAAATAACCGTTCCTCCGTCTTTCATGACGCTTGAGCTTCTGTAGGAAAGCTTAAGCTCGTCTTTTGAAAGCGTAATTATTTTTCCCTCTTTAAGCACCTGTGCGCTTAATATAATATCCTTAATCTCTCCGCCGTAAGCACCGGCATTCATAAAAACCGCACCGCCCACGCTCCCCGGGATTCCTCCCGCAAATTCACTTCCCGTAAGCCCGTTGTTAAGCGCATAAGACGTAAGAGAAGAAAGCCTCGCCCCCGCCATGGCGCAAAGCTTATCTCCAGAAACGCTTATTTCGTTCATTTTAGATAGGCAAATGACCGCTCCTCTAAAGCCGCCGTCAAGAATAAGAACGTTACTTCCAAAGCCCAAAATAAGGCGCTTTACTCCATACAATTCCGTAAAACCAATCGCATTCTCAAGCTCTTCACACGTTTTAGGCAAAATAAAGTAATCCGCAGGACCGCCCGTCCTGAAAGTTGTGTGCAAGCTCATCGGCTCGTCCTTTATATACTGCAGCCCGGCAGCTTCAATCGCTTTTTCAAAGCCAATTTTATTATATAAAATATTCATAATAAAAGTATACACTAATGAAAATTTCTTTTCAACGCATTATTTATCTTTTGAAAACAGAAGCTCATAGCCTTCTCTTCTTTCAATGTCTTCATTTTTAATAATCGTCGCAGGGAACATACCTGTTGATAAAACCTTTTTCTGCGATGCGTTTGTCACCGTAAAACCGCAAATCTTTTTAAGCACGTCATTTTTTATATCCTCCTCGCTTTTAAACGCGCTTATAAGCTGCACAGCGTCCGTCTTTTTTGAAATGTCAAAGCATCTTACGCAAAGAGAAGAGTATTTTTCGTTTTTCAGCATCGCCGCATATTCCGAATACGGGCAAACAAGCATAGGCGTTTTTCCGGAATAAAAATCCTCCGCGCAGGCGTTTATTTTTATTTCTTCGCTTAAGTTCAATTCTTCTATTGATTCCTCGTAAAAAGTCTCCTCAAAAACGGCGTTTTTTAATATATATTCCCCGTCAAGCCCGGCAGCATCCGTAAAGGCGAGGGCGTTTTTAAATTTATTATACGCCGAAAGAAAGGCGCTTTTTTCCATAAGCGGACCGGGACAAATTGAAACGCCCGCAGAAGTAAAAAGCTCTTCGTTTATAAGAAGAACATAGCTGTCCGCCATATACGGATAAGCGTTTTTAGGAAAATTTAAAAAAGGCTCGGCAAACTCACGGTAATCAAGCTCTATAAGCTCACCCGAAAGCTTAAAGCCGGCGGGATATGAAACAACATCCGGGCGTTCTCCCGTTAAAAACCTTTGCTCCGCCTCTTCCGCCGTCATTCCCGAAACGTTTATATATACGTAAGGAAGAGTTTTTGAAAGTGTTTTCATGCGCTCGCACAAAAAAGAATATCCGCTTTTTGCGCTCGTCTTAAACGAAACGACATGCCAAAGCTCTATGTTTCCCTCATACCGCCTTGTTTTTTCCTCTTCCATTACCTCAAAAATACTCTTGCCCAGTCCTTTAGATATAAATGCGGGCGAAAGCATTAAAAACGCCGCCACCGCAGCCGCGGCAATAACGCAAAATACCTTTTTCATAAAAAACACCCCCGCTTATGATATTAAACGCCCGCTCGCAATATACCGAATAATATGGGAATAAAAAAAGCACCTTTGAATTAACAAAAGTGCTTTGGTTTTATAAATTACTCCTCGTCCGGAAGCTCCGCATTATGGTAAACGTTCTGAACGTCGTCGTTATCGTCAAGCATGTCAAGGATATTGTTAACAGCCTTTGCGGTTTCAGCGTCAACAGCAGTGGTAGTGTTTGGAATCATAGTAATTTCCGCAGAGGCAAAGCTGTAGCCCTGAGCCTCGAGAGCCTCTCTTACCGCAGAAAACTCGCCCGGATCCGTAGTTATTTCATAAACGCCGTCCGAAACTTCTATATCTTCCGCGCCCGCTTCCAAAGCCGCCATCGTTACCTCGTCCTCGTCAAGCTCTCCGTCTTCGTCTTCAATAACTATAAGACCCTTCTTTTCAAACATCCAGCCGACGCAGCCCGTGTTTCCGAGTGATCCGCCGTTTTTCGCAAGAGCGTGCCTTACGTCTGAAACCGTTCTGTTTTTATTGTCCGTAAGCGTCTCGATAATCATCGCCACTCCGCCGGGGCCGTATCCTTCGTAAATATTCTCCTCGTAGTTAACCGAGCCCATATCTCCCGAATACTTCTTTATATTCCTTGTAATATTGTCGTTAGGCATGTTGTTGGCTTTTGCCTTGGCAATAACGTCTCTTAATTTGGAGTTGGTCGCCGGATCGGGGCCGCCCGTCTTTACCGCAACCGCAAGCTCTCTTCCTATTTTAGTAAAAATCTTTCCTCTTACGGCGTCCGTCTTTGCCTTTTTATTTTTGATTGTAGACCATTTATTATGTCCTGACATCTTTACACCTCATATTTTCGCAAGTTTAACATTACGATTTTATCACATAGTTTTGCGGTTTTCAAGGCATTAAGTTCATAAAATCCGCCGCTTCGTTAAGTTTTGCGTAAGTGTCCGGAACATTTCCCAAAATCACTACGTCGTAAACGGGAACGGAGGTCTTTACAGTCACCTCTTCTTTTATTATTCCCGAATAGCAGCATAGCTTTACTTCGTAATTAATATACAGAGAATATGACGTTTGGTTTATCCCCGCTTCCCTTATAACCGACTCGTACTCCTGCTCTATACTGCCGTTATATAAACAGCGCACCGTTACCCCGGGACCCAGCCCCACCATATACGGAGACTCCGTTAAATTTCCCAACGGAACGGAAAAGCTCTCATAATTCAGCTTCTTAAGTAATTCGTTTATTT
>CAKSBK010000197.1 GCA_934438035.1 uncultured Christensenellaceae bacterium | reverse complement strand
CCATTCCGCTTCTCTCGTCGCCCTCGGAAGTTGTGTAAAACGGCTGCATCGCTTTTTCAACGTCCGCAATGCCCGTGCCCTCGTCTCTTATATATATCGTCAGCACGCCGCAGTCGCTTAAAAGCGTCATTTCCACCTCTCCCGTTCTGTCCGGGTAAGCGTGCACCACCGCGTTTGTAACCGCCTCTGAAACTGCGGTTTTAATATCTGAAATAACCTCTACCGTAGGATCCTGCTGGCTTGCGAAGGCTGCGGCGCAAAGCCTTGCAAAGCCCTCGTTGGCGCTTATCGCCTTAAATCTTATTTTTGAATAGTTTTCCGAATTTCTCATTTTTCATTTTCCTCATTTCAGCTTATCTTCTTAATTATTCTGTAAACCCCCGCCACCTTAAAAACGGCGTCCGTTTGCCTGCCTACGTTTTTTAAAAAAAGCTCTCCCCCCTGCGAGCGCATGGTCTTATACCTTCCGATAACAAGACCTATTCCCGAGCTGTCGGTAAGCGAAACGCTTTCGAAATCCAAAACCAGCCTCCTCGGTCTTTTTGTTTCAATAAGCTTGTCTAAGCTCTCCTTAAGCCGTTTAACGCTGTGGTGGTCTATATCTCCCCTCAGCCTTACGGCAATTTCCTCTCTCATAATTCTAAGCCGCCTTCTTTCTTTTTTCGGTTTTTTTAAGCCTCCTTTATAACTTTCACCCGCCCCCAAAAATATCCTTTGGCGAAAAATCGCTTGTTTTGCCGCAAAACGCGTTTTTTTGTCGTTTTTAATTTAATGTATCTTTTTTAGCGATTAGGCAGATATTAATTAAAAACATTTTTCGGAGAAGACATATGAATAACAAAAAGCGCACCTTAAAAAAACTCTTTATACTGTTGTTATTATTGCCGGTATGCGGTATTTTATTCATACTTTCATATGTATTTTCACTTGACGGCGTAAATGAGCTTAACAAAGCCGAAATTTCAAACATGGCTGAAAGCACCCGGCTTTATGACAAAGACCAAAACGAATATTTAAAGCTCTCCGGAACGCAGAGAAGAACCTGCGTAAAGCTCGAAACTCTTCCCGAATACGTTAAAGACGCCTTTATATGCATTGAAGACGCGCGTTTTTACGAGCATAACGGAATAGACCCCGTTCGTATAGGCGGCGCGCTTTTAACCGATATCAAAACCGGAAGTCTTTCCCAGGGCGCTTCGACGATAACTCAGCAGGTAGTTAAAAACCATGCTCTTAAGTTCGAAAAATCATTTAAAAGAAAGCTTACGGAAATGATGATGGCGTTAAAGCTTGAACGCATATGCGATAAAGAAGAGATTCTTCAATTGTATTTAAACATGGTTTATTTCGGAGGCGGCGCATACGGAATAGAAGAAGCCTCCCAAACCTATTTTGAAAAAAGCGCAAAGGACTTAACCTTAAGCGAAGCCGCCGCGCTTGCGGGCGTAATAAATTCCCCCTCCGCATATTCGCCCGTAAAACACAAAAGCGCCTGCAAAAAGCGAAGAGACCTGGTTTTAAAACAGATGCTTGAAAACGAAAAGCTCTCAAAAGAAGAATATGAAAAAGCGATAAATTCCCCTTTGGAGGTAAAAGAGGCGAAAAGCGAGGAGTATCTTTACGGATATTACACCGACACGGTCTTAAAGGAAGCGACGGATATTTTAAGCATTGGCTATTCGGAATTAACCGAGGGCGGGTATAAAATATATACCTACCTTGACCGCGACTTACAAAGCTTTATTGAAGAAAACGCAAAAAACGACGCCTTGTTTCCCGAAAATGCGGATAAAGAAAAGTCGCAATGCGCCTGCGTCGTAATAGACGTGAAAAAAAAGGCCGTATGCGCTCTTATCGGCGGAAGAGAACACACCGCAAGGCTTTCATTTAACCGCGCGACGGACATGAAAAGACAGCCGGGCAGCGCAATTAAGCCGGTTTTGGTCTTTGCGCCCTCAGTGGAATACGAAAATTACACCACCACAACATTTTTATTAGACGAGCCCGTTACATACAGCGACTATTCTCCGAGAAACTCCGGCAGCACATTTAAGGGCTGGATAAGCTTAAGGGATACGGTTGCTTATTCCGTTAACATTCCCGCCGTAAAGCTCTTTTACGAAACGGGCATAGAGCGCTGCAAGGGCTACGCCAAAAACGCGGGAATCGCCTTTGATAAAAAGGACAATAACCTCTCTTTGGCGCTGGGGGGCTTCACCACAGGCGTAACGCCCCTCTGCCTTGCGGGCTCCTACCTTCCCTTTGCTGACGGCGGCGCGTATAAAAAGCCGGGTACTATAAAAAAGATAGTCGATAAAGAAGGAAAAACCGTATATACCGACCCCCTGGACGAAAAATACGTTCTTTCCGAAAGCACAGCCTTTTTATGCTCTTCGATGTTAAGGTCAAGCGTTGAATACGGCACGGCAAAGGCGCTTTTATCTCTTAACGGAACAGTATGCGCAAAGACCGGAACCTCCGCATACGACGACGCGCTAAACAACAAGGACGCATGGATAACCGCGTATAACCCCGAATATATAATCACAACGTGGATGGGTTTTGATAAAACGGATTCGGCTCATTCCCTTAAAAAAGGAGTCACGGGAGGAACCTACCCCGCGGAATTTACCTCCCTTATATTTTCAAAGCTTTATTCTCAAAAGGAGTATCCCGAATTTTCCGTTCCCGAAAGCATTGTCGAGGTTAAGATAGACAAGCGCTCCTTAGCGGAAGCCCACGAGGCTTCGCTCGCCGTCTTCTCGGAAAACGGAGAAAGCGTCACCGAATACTATAAAAAAGGCACCGTTCCCAAAAGCTATGCGCATATTTCTCTTCCTAAGCTGCCGCGACGGTTTAAAGCGGAGCAAATAAGCGGCAAGCCGTACATAACTTTTGACACGCAAAAGGATATGCTCTATACGCTTCTAAGAGACGGAAAAGAGCTTTTAAGCTTTATAACAACCGACTTTAAAATTGTTCCCGCAGACATTGACGAAACGGTTGAGAACAATGTTCCGCTTGAAAAGCGTCCCGAATATCTTGCCGTCAAAAAGGCATTGCATATTTCAAAAAACGGCTATGAAAATGACATTGTAATCGGTTGTGACA
>CAKSBK010000196.1 GCA_934438035.1 uncultured Christensenellaceae bacterium | reverse complement strand
GAATAAGCGAGGTTGATGTTCTTACTGGAAAGCCTGTTTTAAATTTGGATTACGAGATGATATTCCCTGCGACGCATTATGCCGTAGAAAAAGAGCAGCTTTTGGCTACGCTTCCGCAGATACGAAAGGATATGCAAAAGCAGGCGGAGATGTTTAAAGAGCAGGAAAAGTTTTTGGAGGCGGAAAGAATCACACAGAGAACTACCTACGACCTTGAGATGCTCTCGGAGCTTGGCTACTGTACGGGAATAGAAAATTATTCGAGATATTTTGACGGCAGAAAAGAGGGAGAGCCTCCATATACGCTTATGGACTTTTTCCCGGACGATTATCTTTTGTTTGTTGACGAAAGCCATGTTACTCTTCCGCAGGTAAGAGGAATGTATAACGGAGACAGAGCAAGAAAGGACATGCTTATTAAATACGGATTTCGTCTGCCTGCGGCGAGAGACAACCGCCCGCTTAAGTTTGACGAATTTAATAAGAAGATAAATCAGGCAATATACACAAGCGCAACTCCCGCAAAATATGAAAGAGAGCTTGCCGGTAAAAATATAGTAGAGCAGATTGTCCGCCCGACGGGCTTGTTAGACCCCAAAATAAAAATACGCCCCGTTGCAAACCAGCTTGACGACCTTATGGCGGAAATATTTAAGGTTGTGGAAAACGGCGGCAGGGTGCTTGTTACCACGCTTACAAAGAAGCTTGCGGAACGCTTAAGCGAGTATTATTCTCAAATGGGAATAAGAGTTAAATACATGCATTCAGATATAGATACCCTTGAAAGAATAGAGATTATAAGGGGCTTAAGGTTGAATGAATTTGACGTGCTTGTGGGGATAAACCTCCTGCGGGAGGGCTTGGATATTCCTGAAGTGGAGCTTGTTGCAATACTTGACGCAGATAAAGAGGGATTTTTGAGAAACGAGACTTCGCTTATTCAGACCATAGGAAGAGCGGCGAGAAATGCGGACGGAAGAGTTATTCTTTACGCCGACGTTATAACGGATTCAATAAGAAGCGCCGTTACGGAGACTATGCGCAGAAGAAGCGTTCAGAAAAAATACAATAAAGAACACGGAATTGAGCCTAAAACCATTAAAAAGCAGATTTCGGAGAATATCAGTCTTTCCAGCACGCCTGAGGAAAAACAGGAAAAATTGAGCGAAAGACGCATAGACGTTTTGGAAAAGCAGATGAAGCAGGCGGCTGCGGAGCTTGAGTTTGAGGTTGCGGCGATGATTCGTGACGAAATTAAGAAAATTAAGGAGGGAAGGGCGTGAACGATTATATAAAAATAAGAGGAGCAAGGGAGCATAACCTTAAAAATATTGACCTTGATATACCGAGAAACAGTCTTGTGGTAATGACGGGTCTTTCGGGAAGCGGAAAATCCTCGCTTGCGTTTGACACGATTTACGCCGAGGGACAGAGGAGATATGTCGAATCTCTTTCATCATATGCGAGAATGTTTTTGGGGCAGATGGATAAGCCGGACGTAGACTATATAGGAGGTCTTTCGCCCGCAATTTCCATTGACCAAAAGACTACAAACAGAAACCCGAGGTCTACCGTAGGCACGGTTACGGAAATACACGACTATTTAAGAATATTATATGCAAGAGCAGGCGTTCCGCACTGCGTTAAATGCGGTAAACCCATAATCCGTCAGAGCGTAGACCAGATTTTAGGAAATATTTTAAAGCACGACGGCGACAGAATAACTGTTTTAAGTCCGGTTATAAGGGCGAAAAAGGGAGAACATAAAAAGCTTTTGGAGGATCTTTCGAAAAGCGGATATGCAAGAGTCAGAGTTGACGGGCAAATGCAGCTGCTTGAAGACGACATAAAGCTTGAAAAGAATATAAAGCACACCATAGACGTTGTTATAGACAGAATACGCTTAAGAGAGGAACAGAAAAGCCGCCTTACGGATTCCGTTGAAACGGCGCTTAAGCTTTCGGGAGGGCTAGTAGCGGTAAATGACGCAGACACCGGGGAAGAGAAAATATACAATGAAAATTATTCCTGCCCTGACTGCGGAACGTCAATTGAGGAGCTTTCACCCAGGATGTTTTCTTTCAATTCTCCTTACGGCGCATGTCCGGATTGCATGGGCTTGGGCGTGATATTAAAGATCGATGAAAGCACTGTTGTAAGAGATGAAAATCTCTCTATTTCCCAGGGTGCCGTAAAGGTTTCGGGCTGGAACCTTATAGGCATGGAAAAATGGAACGTGCAGCGTTTAAAGGCGGTTTCCGAGCATTACGGGTTTTCGCTGGATACGCCGTGGAAGGATTTGCCGGAAAAGTATAAAAATATAGTTCTTTACGGCTCGGGAACAGACGTTATTAAAATGACGCACGAGAGCGAAGCGGGAAATTTCAGCTACGAAAAGCCGTTTGAAGGGATAATAACTAACCTTGAACGCCGTTTTGCGGAAACAACCTCAGAGGGAACAAAAAGGGAAATTTCTCAATACATGTATGAGGTGCCCTGCAAACGCTGCAAGGGAAAGAGGTTTTCCGAGGCGACCCTCGCCGTTAAATTAAACGGGCTTAACATTGCGGAGCTTTCCGACCTTTCCGTATTGGAGGCAAAGGACTTTTTAAATAATCTCAAGCTTAACAAAAGGCAGGAAGCGGTTGCGGGAAAGGTATTAAAAGAGCTTAATTCAAGACTTGATTTTATGATTGAGGTAGGTCTTTCGTATTTAACCCTTTCAAGAAGCGCAAACACGCTTTCGGGAGGAGAGGCGCAGAGAATAAGGCTGGCTACTCAAATAGGCTCGGGTCTTTCGGGCGTACTCTATATTTTGGACGAGCCCAGCATTGGGCTTCATCAGAGAGACAATGAAAAGCTTTTGCATTCGCTTAAGGGCTTGAGGGATCTCGGAAATACGCTTATAGTGGTTGAGCATGACGAGGACACTATGCGTGCGGCGGATTTTCTTGTGGATATAGGTCCGGGGGCGGGCGTTCACGGCGGAAACGTAGTTGCGGCGGGAACTCCCGAACAGATAATGGCGTGCGAAGAATCCGTAACGGGTCAATATTTATCCGGAAAAAGGCATATTCCCGTACCCGAAACAAGAAGAACCCCTACGGGGAAAATAACCGTAAAGGGCGCTTGCGAGCATAATTTAAAA
>CAKSBK010000195.1 GCA_934438035.1 uncultured Christensenellaceae bacterium | reverse complement strand
ACCCATGTGTTTACAAGGGGGCTTATGGGCGTTGCTCTTAAGCCGTTTGCCTGGTTTCCGACGACAAGCTCGTCATCGTTTATTATGACGGTCATCTTTTCCAAGGTTTCCTTTAAAGCGAGGGCGGCTTTAGTTATTGCGGGCTTATCCTCGTTTTTCTTGAATACGTCCGTCCAAATAACGGCGCGCTCTGCGCAGATTATAGGATCTGTTTCGATTAATAATTTGCGGTAATGCTCATTTCTTTCCGATAATTTTAAGTTCATACAATTTTCCTCCATATAACTTTAGAACGATTTTAAAAAATCAATTAAATTATAACACTGAATGTTATAAAAAGCAACAAAAATTATGTGTCTAAAATAACAGACAATTATTTTTTTATATTGGCTTTTAAAGTCCTGTTTATGGTACACATCATATTTTATTATTTACTTATAAAATAAACGGGAGGTATTTATAAATGAACGAAATTCAACTTATATTAATGGCGCCGGCGGTTGTTTGCGCAGCGGCGGGAGGAATACTTGTAGCGTGCGATAAAATAAGCAGAAGGGAGCAAAACAAAAGGGAAGCAAGAAGAGTTAAAAGAAGATACAGGAATTATTGATGTTGAAATAATTGTAAACGCTGCTGTATAATTAAAAAAACGAATTTTTGAGGAAAGAGAATTGAGAGTCAGAAGAAAACCCTATGCGCGGCCGGAGCTTGCAGCTTGCCCGTTTAATATTAACGAGCCGGAAATGCTAAAGGGAAGGTGGAAAAGCGCTTTTAAAAACACGGAGGCTCCTATATATATGGAGCTCGGAATAGGAAGAGGCGTTTTTATATCTCAAATGGCGAAGAATCATCCTGAAATTAATTTTATAGGAATAGATATAAAAAGCGAAATTCTTGTCGTTGCAAAAAGAAATATAGAAAGTGTGCTTGAAACGGATAAACCCGAAAACGTTTTAATAATGAGTAAAGACATTGAGCGACTTGCGGAGGCATTTTCTGATGAAGATAAAATATCCAGGATTTACATCAATTTTTGTAATCCATGGCCTAAAAACAAGCATAAAAAACACAGGCTTACTTTCCCGAAGCAGCTTAAAATATATGAAAGCATTATGAAACCGGGCTCGGAGCTTTATTTTAAAACGGATGACGACGAGCTTTATACTGACACTCTCAATTATTTTGAAGAAGCCGGTTGGGACGTGATTTTTAACTGTAATGATTTGGCGGATTTTTCTTTGTGGGAAAACATTGAAACGGAACACGAAAAAATGTTTAAAAAAGAGGGAAAATCCATAAAGGCGATAACTGCAAGGCCGGTAAAATGAGAAAACGCAACCGTCGGTTGCGTAATTGAAAACCCGAATGTATGGTGCAACCGCGCTGTTTGAGCTAGAATTTAAGAAAAAACAGGAGCATATTAAAATGAACGTGGAAACCGCAAACAGATTGGTACAGTTAAGAAAGAAAAGAGGATATTCTCAAGAGGAGCTTGCGGAAAAGCTGGGGCTTTCAAGGCAGGCTGTTTCAAAGTGGGAAAGAGCGGAGGCTTCTCCGGATACAGACAACTTAATTGCCTTATCAAAGCTTTACGGGATAACCCTTGACGAGCTTATAACTGGCTGCTCAAGCGGAAAAGAGGCTAACGAAGAGCAGGCGGATAAAACCGATTCGGGTGAAAAGAAAAAGGAATATGTTCATATAGGACTTGGCGGCGTGCATGTTGAAAATGAAAAAGACAGCGTACATATAAGCTTTAAGGACGGCATTCATGTGGAATCGGAAAATGACAGCGTACACATGAACCCGGGCGATAAAAAAATTAATGTCAACGGAGAGCTTAAGGACATTGAACATTATAAAAAGAAGGGAACGAAAAGAGCGATTTTTTCCGGGATTCTTGCAAGTGCTGCTACTTTGGCATTTATTGTTTTGGGAGTGTTTTTTAACGCGTGGCACCCGGCGTGGATGCTGTTTTTACTTATTCCAGTTATAGAGTCCCTTTATACTGCTATAGAAAACAGGAGCGCGAACGCATTTGCGTATCCCGTGCTTATGACGGCGGCGTTTTTGGCAGCGGGTTTTTTCTACGGCTTGTGGCACCCGGCGTGGGTACTGTTTTTGACTATTCCCGTCTATTACGGAATAGCTAACATTTGCAAAAAGTCAAAGCAAAACGGCGAATGATTTATAAAACGGCTGTAAAGCCGTTTTTTTGTAATTTAAAGCGTGCCGTTTAAATATAATTTAACGTATGAAAAAGCATATTTTAAAAAAATCGGATACGCTTTGCGAATTAAGCGCATTATACGGAATACCCGTATGCATGATAGTACGCGCAAACGGAGGGCTTAAAGAGGGTTTTTCGGACAGAAAGTTTATTAATATTCCTCAGGCGGATTTCTGTTCCAGAATTTATGGAGAATACACTGTTTTAAAAGGTGATACGCTTATTTTGATTTCTAAAAAGACGAGTACGCTCATGCGGGAAATAATGAGCCTAAACTCTTTTAGCGCGGGGAATTTGCAGCCGGGGATGACCGTGTTTCTTCCCGAACGAAGAAGCATATACACCGTTGCGGCGGGGGATAACCTTGATTTAATAGAGCAAAAGACGGGAGTGGGGATGTTAAAGCTAAGAGAGCTTAACGACCTTACGGGCGGAATTTATACCGGAATGCAGCTTCGGCTTTCATAACCTTGACTATGTAAGGTAATTGGCATAAACTAAAGATTAATACCGATAAAGGAGAAATTGAAGTGGATTTTTCGAATTTAAAATACAGAGGCCTTGAAGCAGAAGAAAAAAGAACCGTTCTTAAAGAAGAGGACGTTTTAAAGGCGATTGAAGAAGAGCTTTCCGCCGCGGGCAAGAGAAATAAGATTGAAGACAGAAAGACCATGTACGGCGACGAAATAATCTTTGATTATGCCGGATTTTTGGGGGACGTGCAGTTTCCCGGAGGAACGGCGGAGAATATGAGTCTTGTTTTAGGTTCTCACGACTTTATTCCCGGGTTTGAGGATAAATGCGTAAACAGGAGCGCAAAGGAGAAATTTGACGTTTGCGTAACTTTTCCCGAGGACTATGCGGCGCCCATGCTTGCGGGAAAGGACGCTGTTTTTCACTGTAAAATCCGCAGTATATGG
>CAKSBK010000194.1 GCA_934438035.1 uncultured Christensenellaceae bacterium | reverse complement strand
CGCGTTAACGCCCTCTATGCTCATGGCGTTATAAATACTCGCCCTCATTCCGCCTACGGAACGGTGGCCTTTTAAGTTAACAAGACCGTTCTTTGCAGCCTCCGCAACGAATTTTGCGTCCTTTTCCGGGTCTCCCGTAACAAAGGGAACGTTCATAAGGCTTCTGTCTTCCTTTGCGACGGTCGCATTAAAGAGCTTTGAGGAATCAAGGTAATTATATAAAATATCCGCCTTTTTGACGTTCTTTTCATGCATTGCCTTAACTCCGCCGTTTTTAAGAAGATGCTCGAAAACGAGACCGGCGATATAAATACCGTATGTCGGCGGCGTGTTAAACATAGAGCCGTTGTCCGCATGGGTTTTATAGTCGAGCATTGTGGGAACGTCCGCCTTGCCCAAAAGGTCTTCTCTTATAATTACTATGGTAACTCCCGCAGGGCCGATGTTCTTCTGCGCTCCGGCGTAAATCATGCCGAACTTGGAAACGTCCACCTCCTCGGATAATATGCAGCTTGACATATCCGTAACCACGGTCTGCCCGTTAAAATCGGGAAGCGTGTTAAAATGCGTGCCGTATATCGTGTTATTATACGTAATATGAACGTAATCCGCAGGCTCGGAAAACATATCGGGCGTGGTTTTGGGGATATAGCAGAAGGTCTTATCCTCGGAAGAAGCGGGAACAACCACCTCGCCGAAGCGCTTTGCCTCTTTAATAGCCTTTTTTGACCATGCGCCGGTGTTTATGTAATAAGCCTTTTTATGCTCCGTCATAAGGTTCATGGGAATCATCGCAAACTGAAGCGAAGCGCCTCCCTGCAAAAACAGAACCTTATAGTTTTCGGGTATATTCATAAGAGATCGAAGATCGGCCTCGGCTTTATCAATTATTCCCTGATAGACTTTAGATCGATGACTCATCTCCATCACCGACATTCCGCTACCCTCGTAATCAAGCATTTGGTCCGCCGCTTTTTTAAGCACTTCTTCGGGTAAGCATGCGGGACCTGCGGAGAAATTATAAACTCTGCTCATCTTTAACCTCCTATTTAAGTTTAATAATTTTTTCACATATTGTGCTCGTTACATTATACATTTCTTTTTACCATAAAACAAGACCTATTATTTAAATTTTACAAAAACAGTCGGATTTAATTTTGTATACCGCTTTTTACCTCTGTGATATAATATAAAAAACGGTTTTTTCGGAGGTGATTTTTTGAATCTTTTCGGCGATACAATAAAAAAGAGCGCCCCCCTTGCGGACAGAATGCGCCCGGAAACGCTTGACGAATTTATAGGTCAAGAGCATATCATAGGCCCGGGCAAGCTTTTAAGGCGCGCAATAATTGCGGATAAGCTGACCTCTTCAATATTCTTCGGCCCTCCGGGAACGGGCAAAACGACTCTCGCGCAGATAATTGCCAAAACCACCTCCTGTGAATTTGCAAAATTAAACGCCGTAACCGCCGGCGTTAAAGAGGTGCGCGAAATAATTGCCCGTGCAAAAGCCGCTCTTGAAACCACGGGGAAAAGCACTCTTCTTCTTTTAGACGAGTGCCACAGGTGGTCAAAAAGCCAGTCTGACAGCATTCTTCCCGCAATAGAGCAGGGAACCATACGCTTTATAGGCTCAACAACGGAAAATCCCCTCGTTTCCATGACACCCGCTATAGTCTCCAGGTGCAGGCTGTTTCAGTTTATGCCGCTTACTCAAAGCGACGTTAAAAAAGCCGTGCTGCGCGCGCTTTCAGATAAGAAAAACGGCTACGGCGAGCTTAAAATCAAGCTTGAAGAGGACGCGCTTAACCATATAGTAAACATTTCAAACGGAGACGCAAGAGCCGCCTTAAACGCCCTTGAGCTTGCTGTTTTAACAACGCCTCCCGATAAAGACGGAATAATCCGTATTACTCTTGAAATTGCGGAGGAATCCATTCAAAAGCGCGCCGTACGCTGCGACGAGGAGGAATATTACAACATGCTCTCCGCCTTTTGCAAAAGCTTAAGGGGAAGCGACTCCGACGCTGCGCTGTTTTGGTGCGCAAGAATGCTTTACGCCGGAGTTGACCCTAAAATAATAGTGCGCCGAATGATAGCTCACGCAAGCGAAGACGTCGGTCTTGCAAACCCCGCCGCACTTTTACAGGCGGTTGCCGCCGCACAGGCTTTGGAGTTTAACGGAATGCCGGAGGCAAAGCTCAATATTGCTCAGGCGATAATATTTATATGCGAAAGTCCCAAATCAAATTCCGTGGTATGCGCAATAGACTCCGCCTTTGCCGCAGCGGAAAAGAGCTTTCAGCAGCCCGTTCCCGCTCATCTTAGGGATACTCACTATAAGGGCGCGGATAAGCTCGGAAACGGAAAGGGATATATATATCCTCACGACCTTCCCTCTCACTATGCCCGCCAGCAGTATCTTCCCGACAATCTCCTGGGAACGCATTTTTACATTCCCTCTGATATGGGTGCGGAAGCAAAAATAAAAGCGGCAAAGGAAAAAAGGGAGGGCGAATCTTGAAGGAAAAAGCCGTTATTTGGGCGGCGTTTGCGGCAATACTGATATTCTGCGCATTTCTTCTTTTAGGAAAGGGAAGGTTTTTGTTTTCAGTAATAAACGCTCCCGTTAAGGGTAAAAAGAAATATGACGACAAACGCCTTTGCCGCAGTCTATCGGCAAGCCTTTTTTGCGTATGCGCTCTTCTTTTCTCTTATCTACATTTCGGAGAAACCCCGGAAATAAGGCTCGCCTTTACGATAGGTCTGCCGTTTTCCGCCGCGCTTTTTATAGTCCTTTTAAATACTGCATGTAAAAACAAGCAATAATCCCTTTTCCCGTTATAACGGGATTTTTTATTTTACGGCTTTTACGAAGAATTTTACCCCCCGTTCCCCTCAAACCGAAGTTTTGAGCGTTTGCGTTCCGAACGAAGAGAGGAACGCTTTGCCGAAAAAAGTTGGTAGTGCAGCCGCAGCGTCGCGAGAGCGTTTACAACCGAGCAGCGTAGGCAAACGTGACTTTTTTCGGAAGAGGAGGCGTAATGCCGCATAAGAGCTTTTCCTCTGTCAAGAGGAAAGCGTAAGAACGGCATTTACGCCGACGCCGTGCCTTTGGGCGGAAGAGGAGCAATAGTCCGTAAGGCTAAGGGGCGGGCAAAAGACCGCCCCTAGCTA
>CAKSBK010000193.1 GCA_934438035.1 uncultured Christensenellaceae bacterium | reverse complement strand
GTAGTATTAGGGCTATGCCCGAAGATGAAAAACCACCCGCTTTGCGGGTGGATATTTATTATATACCTAAACCCGTGCGGTAACGGCGGATTTAAAAAAATTAACCGAGCCTTTGCGTTCGGTTTTTTGTTGTAAAAAGGCGTATAATGTGATATGCTAAATTGACGGGTATAGGGGGATTAATATGAGGATAACCTACCTTTACAACAGCGGGTTTCTTATTGAAACCGAGAATACTGCGGTAATAACGGATTATTACACTTTTGACGACGGGCTTGTAACCGGCGAGCGCCTTAAACGCTTTAAGCACGTTTATTTTTTGGTTTCTCACCACCACCCCGATCATTACTCAAAAAAGATATTCGATATTTGCGAAAACGCAAAATATATACTTTCAAGAGACGTGTGGGCAAAAAACCCAAACGCAGTTCACTTGAAAAAGGGCGAATGCTTTAAAGACGAGGTGTTGTCCGTCCGTGCGTATAATTCCACGGATATCGGAGTAAGCTTTTATTTGGAGCTGGAAAACAAAAAGATATTCTTTGCGGGAGACCTAAACCTTTGGCATTGGAGAGGCGAACAGCCTGCGTTTAAGGAAAAGGCGGCAAAGGACGCATTTTTAAAAACCTTAGACGAGATAGCCTCTTTTCATAAGGAATTTGACGCCGCGTTTTTCCCCGTCGACCCGAGAATGAAAACGGATTGCGACGAGGGCGCGCTTATGTTTTTAGAGCGCTTTAAGGTTAAGCTCTTTGTTCCCATGCACTTTAGGGAGGCATATTACGCTCCCAAAGAGTTTTCTAAAAAGAATCCCGGAAAAACCTTTGTTATTAAGGCGCCGGGAGATTTCTGCGAGGTTTAAAAACATCGCCCTCGGGCGAATAACATTATAAACAAAAGAGAGGTATATTATTATGACGGTAAATAAGGATATGACTATAGGCCAGGTTTTGGAGATGGATTCCTCCTGCGCAGGCGTTTTCTTTGCAATGGGTATGCATTGCGTAGGCTGCCCCGCTTCTATAGGAGAGACTCTTGAAGAGGCTGCTCAGGTTCACGGCTTCGACGTAAACGAGCTCATAAACAAATTAAACGAATACTTCGCACAGAAGTAATATTTAAAATTCATGCGCCCGTAAGGGCGCTTTTTTTGTGCGCCTAAACCCGTGCGGCAGCAGAGCGGTGAAAAAAACTCCTAATGTGATACGGTAAGAAAGTCAGCAGGCAAAAAACACATTAGGAGGATTTAAAATAAATAATGATGTAAATAGTTTAGAGCATATAGTTAAACGGCAGTATTTTCGCCGAAAAATTAAAAAACAAGACAGCGGGCGGTTCTTTATTCGTTTTTTGAAAAAAGCTCGGCATATTTTTTCATTTCATAGTCAAGCGCTGTAAACCTGTGGGCAATGCTGTTATTTTTAACCATATGCTCAAGCGCGCTTTTAACGCCTATTATAATAAGCTTCTTTTTTGCCCTCGTAACTGCTGTATATATGAGGTTTCGTGATAAAAAAGGGCTTTTTCCGTAGAAAAGCGGTATTATAACCGTTTCAAACTCGCTGCCCTGGCTCTTATGCACCGTTACGGCGTACGCATGTTCAATCTGGTCAAGCTCGTTTTTATCGTATTCGCAAACTCTTTCGTCGTCAAAAACAAGCTCGAGAGCGCCGTCCTCGGGGTCTATGGAGTTTATCACGCCCATATCTCCGTTAAAAACGCCCGTTCCCTTTGAAAGCTGCTTTAAGCGCCCCTTTATAAACCATTCCTTTGAATAGTTGTTGCGGGTCTGCATTATTTTATCGCCCTCTCTAAAGAGGGTTTCGCCGTATTTTATCTCGTTTTTGCCGAGAAGCATAGGGTTCTCGCGGTCTCGTATCTGCGCGTTTATTTCGTAAACGCCTATTTTGCCCCTCTTCAGCGGGCAAATCACCTGAAGCTCGTCCGCCTTGACTCCGTTTTTAATCTCATCTCCGTAAAGCTTCAGCACCTTGTCTAAGGTATCCTCCGCACTTACCGCCGGAATGAAAATAAAATCGCCTGCGGAAAAAAGGTCGGGCATTTTTCCCTCGTTTATAAGATGTGCGTTAAACGCTATGTTTCCCTTTTGCCTAAAAACCTCTTTTAAGCGGCAAACGCTTATATAACCGCTTTTTATCATGTCCTTAAGAACGTTCCCGGGGCCTACCGAGGGAAGCTGGTCGCAGTCTCCCGTAAACACAAGCCTTGTTCCCGGCTCAACGGCGTTAAGCAGGCTCTTTAATAAAAATGCGTCTATCATAGAGCTTTCGTCTATTATGACCGCCTCCGCCTCAATGGGGTTTTCCTTATTTCTTTGAAATTTACAGCCGGAAAAATCGTCCTCCTCCGGGTTTTGTCCGTATTCAAGAAGGCGGTGAATCGTAAGCGCGGTTCTTCCTGTGGATTTTTCCATGCGCTTTGCCGCTCTTCCCGTGGGGGCGGCAAGCACTGTTTTAATTCCGCTGCGCTCAAGAATGGAAATAAGCTCGTTTAATATTGTGGTTTTTCCCGTTCCGGGGCCGCCCGTAATAATGCACAGGTTTTCATTTAAGGCCGTGTTCACCGCCGTCTCCTGCATTTCCGAAAGGCCTGCGTTTTCAAGAACGTCTCTTACAACGGAGGCTATGGGCATGGTTTTGGGGGTTGCGCGGGAAAGCTCTATTAGGCGGTAGGCGCTGTAGCTCTCAGCGTTATAAGCAGAAGAAAATGCGACTGCGGGATAGTTGTTATAGAGATTTTCACAAAGAGTTCCGTCTAAAACGAGCTTGTTATATACTTCCTTTACATTATCCTCGTCCGTCCCCAGCATTTGCGCGCTTCTTATTATAAGGCGCTCTTTGGGGTAACAGGTGTGTCCGTCCTGCTCCATTGCGCAGTTTAATATATAGCGTATTCCGTAATATGTTCTGAAATAAGAGTATTTTTCTATTCCTATTCCGCAGGCGATTTTATCCGCCCGCTCAAAGCCTATTCCGTAAACGTCGTCTATTAGTCTATATGGGTTTTGGTCTATTATATCCGCCGCTGCGGCGCCGTATTTTTCATACGCCGCAAACGCCTGCTTCATGGTAAGCCCCAAATCCTGAAGCGCCATTATGGAAGAGCGAACGCCCGTAACCTCTTTAAATTCGGAATTTATCCTTAAAGCGGCGGTGCGGCTTATTCCC
>CAKSBK010000192.1 GCA_934438035.1 uncultured Christensenellaceae bacterium | reverse complement strand
GCCCAGCATCATAACTCTGTCCCAAAATGCTTGAGTCCATTAAAAAGGTCGAGGCTTCAAGACCCGAAAGAATGGGACTTGACGATTTTTTTATAGGAGACCTCACCGTATGCCCCATACCCCTTTTTCACGACGCCGCGGACCCTACGGGCTACAGCGTTTGCCACAAAGATAAAAAGGTATCCGTCATTACGGACACGGGCAAGGTTTCTTCCGATATGCTTAAGCGTGCGGAGGGCTCGCAAATAGTCCTTTTGGAAGCTAACCACGACGTTATGACGCTAAAATGCGGGCGCTACCCATACGAGCTTAAAAGAAGAATACTTTCCACCCTCGGCCATCTGTCAAACGAGGCAAGCGCCGAGGTCGCCGTAAAATTGGCAAAAGCGGGAACAAAGGGTATTCTTTTGGGGCACCTTTCAAAGGAAAACAACGTTGAAGAGCTTGCCCTAAAAACCGTTGCCGACGAGCTTATTGCCGCAGGCTTTTGCCCGGGGCACAATATCGCCCTTAAAATCGCCGAAAAATACGACGTCACCGGAGTGTTCATGATATGATAAAGCTTCGCATAGTATGCGTGGGCAAAATGAAAGAAAAGTATTATTCCGACGCCTGCAGGGAATATTTAAAGCGGCTTTCCCGCTATGCAAGCGTGGACGTTAAAGAGCTTGCCGATTCTCCCACGCCGGAAAACCCGTCGGAGGCGCAAAAAGCCGCCGTCCTTAAAAAAGAAGAGGAAGCGATTTTAAAAAGCATCGCAGGGTACGATATTAAAATCGCCCTTGCGATAGAAGGCAGAGCCTTAAGCTCGCCCGAGCTTTCAAAAATGCTTGAAGCCGGCTTTAACGAGGGAAAGAGCGCCGCGTTTATAATAGGCGGCTCCTTCGGGCTTTCGGAAAACGTTAAAAACGCATGCACGGCGAAAATATCCTTTTCTCCCTTGACGTTTCCTCACCGGCTTTTCAGAGTGATGCTTTTAGAGCAGATATACCGCTCCTTTAAAATAATGAAGGGCGAGAATTATCATAAATAGAACAGATAAAGATATAAACATATAACCGCTGAAAGGAATAAAAAAATGGCAGAAGAAACAGTTTCAAAAAATTTCTTAGAGGAAATAATTGAAAAAGACCTTGAAACGGGCGCGGTAAAAAGCGTGCTTACCCGTTTCCCCCCGGAGCCGAACGGCTACCTGCATATCGGCCACGCAAAGTCAATATGCATAAACTTCGGCCTCGCTCAGCAGTACGGCGGAAAATGCAACCTGCGCTACGACGACACAAACCCCTCAAAGGAGGACGTGGAATACGTAGAATCCATAGAGAGAGACATAAAATGGCTGGGCTTTTCCTGGAATAAGAAAATTTTCGCCTCCGACTACTTTGAATACATGTATGAATGCGCAGAAAAGCTCATTAAAAAGGGTTTGGCGTTCGTCTGCGATTTGAATGCGGAGGAAATAAGAGCCACGAGAGGCACGTTAACCGAGCCCGGAAAAGAAAGCCCTTACAGAAACCGTACCGTCGAAGAGAACCTTACCTTATTCAGACAAATGAGAGAGGGCAAATTTGCGGACGGACAAAAGGTCTTAAGGGCTAAAATAGACATGGCTTCCCCTAACTTCAATATGAGAGACCCCGTTATTTACAGAATAATGCATACCTCTCACCACCGCACGGGCGACGCATGGTGCATTTACCCGATGTACGACTTCGCTCACCCGTTAGAGGACGCCTGCGAGGGCATTACGCATTCCATATGCACTCTTGAATTTGAAGACCACCGCCCGCTTTACGACTGGGTGATAAAAAACTGCGAATGCGAAAACGTTCCTCATCAATATGAATTTGCCCGCCTCGGCTTAACGCAGACCATAATGAGCAAAAGATATTTAAAAAAGCTCGTTGAGGAAGGCGCGGTCAGCGGCTGGGACGACCCGAGAATGCCCACGATTTCCGGCTTAAGAAGAAGGGGCTACACCCCTGCGGCGATACGTGATTTCTGCGGAAGAATAGGCGTTGCTAAAGCGAACAGCGAGGTTGACGTCCGCCTTTTGGAGCATTGCGTAAGAGAGGATTTAAACCTAAACGCGCCGAGAATAATGGCGGTTCTTCGCCCGCTTAAGCTCGTTATAGACAATTACCCCGAGGGTAAAACCGAGCTTTTGACCGCTGCCGACATGCCCGAGGGCGAAAGCACCCACGAGGTACCCTTCTCAAGAGAGCTTTATATAGAGCAGGAGGATTTCTTAGAGACCGCCCCCAACAACAAATATTTCCGCCTTGCGGTAGGAAAAGAGGTACGCCTTAAAAACGCATACATAATTAAATGCGAGAGCGTTGAAAAGGACGAAAACGGAAATTATACGCTCGTTCACTGCACATACGACCCGCTTTCCAAAACGGGCGACGTAAATTCGGGAAGAAAGGTAAAGGGTACTCTTCACTGGGTAGACGCGAAAACCGCCGTCAAGGCGACCGTGAGAATGTACGACTACCTGTTATAGGAGTTTGACGGAGTAAATAAGGACTTTATGGACAGGCTTAACGAAAATTCCCTTGAAACGCTGACCTCCTATATAGAGCCGCATATTCTAACCGCAAAGCCGGGCGACCGCTTCCAGTTCATGCGCATGGGCTATTTCTGCTGCGACGAAAAGGAATTTACCCCGGAAAATGTTGTTATGAACAAAATAGTTTCACTTAAAGACAGCTTTGCAAAGGCAATGAAATAGAAAGGAATAAAAATGAGAGTCAGAACACGCTTCGCCCCCAGCCCGACGGGCTACCTTCACATAGGCGGCCTCAGAACGGCGCTTTACGCATGGCTTTACGCCAAAAAGAACGGCGGCGATTTCATTTTAAGAATAGAAGACACTGACAGGAACAGGCTTGTTGACGACGCCTGCGAGATTATTTACCGCACCATGAAGGACACCGGGCTCGTTTACGACGAGGGACCGGACGTCGGCGGCCCGTACGGTCCGTACATTCAGAGCGAAAGAAAAGACATATATAAAAAATACGCCGAGGAGCTGGTTGAAAAGGGCGCGGCTTACTACTGCTTCTGCACAAAGGAGCGCCTTTCAAAGCTCCATGAGGACGCAAAGGCAAACGGTCAGGTTACCGCAAAATACGACAAGCACTGCTTAAAGCTTTCAAAGGAAGAGGTTAAAAGGCGCTTAGAGG
>CAKSBK010000191.1 GCA_934438035.1 uncultured Christensenellaceae bacterium | reverse complement strand
ATACCCGAGTCAGAGAGATTGCGGTACAGGTAGGGACTACCCCGGCGACATGGAACGCCGGGGTATTTTCCCTCATACGGCAGCTTTCTGAAACGGTGATACTGCCCATTGCCGGTCTTGTTCTGACCTTTGTAGCAACCTACGAGCTGATACAGCTCTTAATCGAGAAAAACAATCTGCATGATCTGGACTACTGGATTTTCTTTAAGTGGATTTTCAAAACAGCCTGCGCCATTTTGGTGCTGTCCAATACGTTCAATATCGTCAACGCTGTGTTCGATGTGTCCCAAAGCGTGATCGCCCGAGCGGGCGGTATCATACAGGGATCAACGGACATCACACCGACCATGCTGGACAATCTGGAAGCTACTCTTGAAACAATGGGCATCGGCTCCTTGCTGGGTCTGTTCATGCAGTCGCTGCTGATCCACGTTACCATGTGGGCGCTGAACATCATAATTTTTGTAATCGTCTATGGCCGGATGCTGAAAATCTACATGATGACCAGCCTTGCGCCCATCCCTGTTGCCACCCTTGCCAACCGTGAGGTAGGCAGCATGGGCCAGAACTACCTCAAATCCCTGTTCGCCGTTGGATTCCAAGGGTTGCTCATTCTGCTGTGCGTTGGCATCTATGCGGTGCTGGTACAGAGTATTGCTACCACGGGAGATCCCATCGGGGCCATTTGGAGCTGCGTGGGCTATACGGTACTGCTGGCCTTTATGCTGTTCAAAACAGGGTCGATTGCGAAAAGTATATTCAGCGCTCATTGAGAAAGGGCGTGAATATGGTAGAAATCATCACTTTGGGACAAGTTGTCCCAAACATCACCGAGGGGCTTCACCTTATGGACGGGATCGAGGGACTGCGCTCCTTGCCCCGTCATTCGGTGGATATGCTCTTGACCGACCCGCCTTACGGAACAACCAAAAACTATTGGGATACGCCGCTGCCGCTCCCGGAACTATGGGAGGCGATCCGCTGGGCCGTCAAGCCAAACGGCGCTGTGCTGCTGTTTGCTCAATGCCCCTTTGACAAAGCGCTGGGTGCATCCAACCTTGGTATGCTGCGCTATGAATGGGTGTGGGTCAAGGCTAAGGCAACGGGCTTTCTTAACGCTAACCGTGCGCCGCTGAAAAAGTCCGAGAACATTTTGGTGTTCTACCAAAAGCCCCCGGTTTACAATCCGCAGTTCACCTACGCCGAGCCGTACAAGCGGGTCTATCCCAAAAGCGGGAGTAGTCCCAACTACGGCAAGTTTGAACGGACGGTCACGGCATCTAACGATGGGCGGCGCTATCCCACCAATGTGCTATATGCCCCGGCGGTGACAGGCGGCATCCATCCCACACAAAAGCCCGTTGAGCTATGCGAGTATTTCATCAAAACCTACACCGACGAGGGAGCGGTGGTAGCGGATATTTGTGCTGGCTCCGGGACAACCGCTGTTGCGGCGCTGAACACAGGCCGCCGCTTTATCTGCTTTGAAAATGCCCCGGCCATCTACTGCGCCGCAGCCGAGCGGATCGCAAGAGCGCAGGAGGCCGTGGCCGAGGGCCGGAAAGGAGTGTGATCTATGCCCTATGTAAATGTCCCCAACGATCTGTCAAAGGTCAAGACGAAGGTTGCCTTTAACCTCACCAAACGCCAGCTGATCTGCTTCGGCGGCGGTGCGGCTATCGGCATCCCGGCCTATCTGCTCTCCAAGGGGCCTTTGGGCAGCACAGGGGCGATGTTCCTTATGCTGGCCGTCATGCTCCCGGCGTTTCTGCTGGCAATGTATGAGCGGGACGGACTGCCCTTTGAGAAAGTGGTGGTCAACATCATCCGGGCTAAGTTTCTGCGGCCCGGTGTAAGGCCCTATCAGACGCAGAACATTTATGCGCCATTCACGGGAAAGGAGGAGCCTATTGCAGAAAACAAAAAAGCCCAGGCACAGCCCCGGAAAAAGTAACCGGGTGCGCTGGGGCAAGGCAAAATCATTATCGGCCCAGCAGACCATTCCGTATCTTGTGATGTACCCGGACGGTGTGTGCCAGCTCCCCGGAGGCATCTACACAAAGACAGTGGAATATGAGGACATCAACTATTCCGTGGCATCCACGGAAGATCAGACGGCCATTTTCGGCGGCTGGAGTTCGTTCCTCAACTACTTCGACTGTTCGCTGCCGTTCCAGCTTTCCTTTGTCAACCGCCGCTCCCGGTCGATCAGCCGCTATAAGGTGAATATCCCGGCACAGGAGGATGACTACAACAGCATCCGGGGCGAGTTCGTGGATATGCTGAAAAATCAGATTGCCAAAAGTAACAACGGCATTGTCCGCTCCAAGTACATCACCTTTGGGCTGCCCGCTGACGGTATAGCTGAGGCAAAGCCCCGGTTGGAGCGTGTGGAGTCCGATGTGATCGGTAATCTGTCCCGGCTGGGTGTTCCCTGTGAGGTGCTGGATGGCCGGGATCGGCTGGCGGTGCTTCACGGCCAGATGCACCCCGGCAGCCGGGAGCCTTTCCGATTTTCGTGGAAAGACATTCCCAAAACGGGCATGGGTACAAAAGACTTCATTGCCCCGGACAGCTTTGACTTCCGGCAGAGCCGGACTTTCCGGGTGGGCCAGCATTGGGGCGCTGCGTCCTATTTGCAGATTCTGGCATCCGAGCTTTCTGACAAGCTGCTTGCCGAGATTCTGGAACTGGACGCCGAGCTGACCGTTACCATGCACGTTCAAACCGTGGATCAGCTAAAGGCTATCAAAACGGTCAAGGGCAAGATCAGCGACATTGGCCGCATGAAGGTGGAGGAACAGAAAAAGGCTGTCCGGGCCGGGTATGACATGGACATTCTTCCTCCCGACCTCATTACTTTTTCCAAGGATGCCGCCGAGCTGCTGTCTGACTTGCAGTCCCGGAACGAGCGTATGTTTCTGCTGACCTTTACCATCGTCAATCTGGCTCCCACCCGGCAGCGGCTGGAAAACGATGTATTTACCGTTTCGGGCATCGCACAGAAATATAACTGTGCCATCAAGCGGCTGGACTGGCAGCAGGAACAGGCTTTCGTTTCCTCGCTGGTGCTGGGCTATAACGGCATTGAAATCCAGCGTGGCATGACCACAAGTGAACTGCTTCCCGTCAAGTGGACACAAGCTCCACGGCTATTTTCATTCCCTTTATGACCCGTGAGCTTCGGATGGATGGACAGGCCCTGTAC
>CAKSBK010000190.1 GCA_934438035.1 uncultured Christensenellaceae bacterium | reverse complement strand
GTTATAGGAAGACCGCATATTGCAAGAGCGCTTTGCGAAGCGGGCTATGCAAAAGACGTTGAGGGCGCCTTTAAGCAGTTTTTAAACAGGGGCTGCGCGGGCTATATCGAAAGAAAGAGCATTACGAGCGAAGAGGCGATAAGCTTAATTAACGGCGCAGGAGGAAAAGCCGTCTTTGCGCACCCGGGAATAACCGCCGCGCCGGATACGGAAAAGCTTGTAAAGGAGCTGGTTTCGGAGGGCATTAGCGGAATTGAGGCGTTTTACCCGGTTCATACGGATAAGCAGGTTAGGCAATACGTTGAAATCGCAAAAAAATACGGACTTTATATTACCTGCGGGAGCGATTTTCACGGCGTTACGAGAAAGACTTCTCTTCTTCATGCGGAAAAAAGAGGGGGAGAGCTTTTGCGTGATTCGGTTGTTCGATTTTACAAACTATTTGACTAATTAGGTTGAAGAAGAGTTAAGATTGTGTTAAAATGATGTTGCAGTTTTTTGCAATTTTTATCGTTTATTGAGAGGTATAATTAAAATGCAGAGTGAACGGGCGGACATAAAAATATTTGCGGGAAGCACTGGCGTTGCTTTCGCAAAGAGAATGTGCAAGTATATCGGCGCAGAAATGGGAGACGCGGAGGTTATACATTTTTCCGACGGCAATATTTTTATCCGTGTACAGGAAACAGTAAGGAATAAGGACGTATATCTTGTTCAGCCTATAGGGCTTGACCCGAATAATGAGCTTGTGGAGATACTCTTTTGGATAGACGCTTTTAAAAGGGCGTCGGCAAACTCCGTTACGGCGATAATTCCCTACTTTGGATATGCAAAGGGAGATAAAAAGGACGAACCCAGAGTTTCTATCAGAGGAAGAGTTTGCGCAGATTGTTTAGAGGTTGTCGGAGCGGACAGAGTTGTAACCATGGATCTTCACAGCCCGCAGGTACAGGGATTTTTCAGAATTCCTACGGATCATCTGTTCTCAATGCCTATGCTTTGCGAATATGTAAAGGGTCTTGATATTTTCTCCGAAGATATGATAGTCGTTTCGCCCGACGCGGGCTTTGCAAAGGAAGCGAGAACTTTTGCGGATTATCTCGGTCTTAACGTTGCTATCGGAGATAAGACGAGAAAAGGTCACGATGAAAACGCGCAGATTCTTGAGCTTATAGGCGATGTTGACGGCAAAAACTGCATGATAGTCGACGACTTTACAATATCCGGCGGAACGCTTGTTGATATAGCGAACGTTTTAAAGAAGAAGGGCGCAAAGAGAGTTATTGCATGTCTTGCGCATAATATGCTTCGCGAAAAGGGCGTAAAGAAGATTGAAGATTCGCCCATAGAGATGCTTATTTCCACAGACACCGTCGATAACCCGTACATTGTTTCCAGTAAAAAGATGATAACGGTTTCCGCGGCGCCGCTCTTTGCGGAGGCGGTTTTGAGAATACATGAGAGAGCTTCCGTAAGCCCGCTGTTTGTAAAGGTACCCGCAAAGGTAATAAGGGAATCTCAGGAGCTTTAAGAAATATAAGATTTAAGACCTGCCGAAGCCTTGAGTTATCGGCAGGTTTTTTGTATAATAAATAGCGCCGGATAAAACCGGCGCCGGAGGAGAAAAACTAAAGAAATATTATTGCTCTTATTACACTTCTATTATAAACCGCTTTTAAGGAAAAAGTATACAGAGCTTTGTAACGTTTACGGCAACTAATTTTGAACATTTTATGAACAAACTTATTAAGGAGAAAAACTATGCTTAAAAATATACCCGCAAGCATAAGCCCCGAGCTTTTAAAGCTGCTAAGCGAAATGGGGCAGGGAGACGAGCTTCTTATAGCGGGGGCGAATTATCCCGCAAAATCAATGGGAATTGAGAGAGTGTGCGGCGTTTTTGCGCCTGCGGAGAAAATACTTGAGGACGTTCTTAAGCTTATTCCGCTTTCGGAGGAAGTCGCTTGCGCAACCATGTATTTTGAAGAGGACGAGCAAAGCGACGCCTGCGAGCGCTACACAAATATAATTAAGAGGAGCGAAGAGTCGGAAAAAATGCAGAAGATAGACAGGCTTGACAAATACCCTTTTTCCAACAGGGCGGGCAAGGTCTATCTTGCAATCGTTTCAAACGACGTTAAAAGCGGCGGAGAAATAATACTTACAAAGGGTGCGGTGCGCTAAAAAAGCCTTGCAAAAGCGTTTTTTTAATGCTATAATATATAAGCTTCTTGCGCCGAGAGCAAAAAAAACGGCGCCGAATAAGACCAAAGGAGGTGTATCACATGAACAGCTATGAAGTACTTTACATCGTAAAACCCGATATGGAAGAGGAAGCAAGAGCTGCTCTCATCGCAAAATTCTCCGACCTCGTTAAGGATAACGGCGGTGAAGTTGAGAATGTTGAGGAGTGGGGCTTAAGAAAGCTTGCTTATGCAATCAACTATATCACAGACGGTTACTATGTTCTCATGAACTTCAAGGCGAAGGCAGAGTTCCCCGCCGAGATGGACAGACTTATGAGAATTAACGATAATATCATGCGTGATATGATAATCGTTAAAGAGGCGTAAAATTATTATCGAAAGGATTGACCTATGAATAAGGTTTTTATGATCGGAAGATTGGTAGAAGCTCCGGAATTAAGATCCACTCAAAGCGGGATTTCCGTTGCGACGTTCAGAATAGGCGTTAACCGCCGTTCAAACAGGGAAGTATCCGATTTCTTCACAATTGTTGCGTGGAGAGGCCTTGCGGATATTTGCGCAAAGTACTTAGTCAAAGGTCAGCAGGTTTCGGTTGTGGGAGAGCTTCAGACAAGAAGCTACGAAGCTAAAGACGGTTCTAAAAGAAACATAACCGAAATAGTAGCGGACGACGTTGAATTCCTCGCAAAGCCTAACGGCGCGCAGGGCGCTTCTGCTCCGGCGGCTAAGCCGGCGGCAAAGAACGACGCTTTTGCGGACGAAATGGGCTCTATGGGCGATGTTCTCATGGAGGATGAAGACCTGCCGTTCTGATAATACGCGAAAAGTATTTTTACTGAAAGGAGAAAGTCATGGAAGATAAAATGGCAAAAAGGCCGAGACTCAGAAGACCTAAGAAAAAGGTTTGCGCATTCTGCGCAGAGAAGTCTAACGGCATTGATTATAAGGACGCTAACAAATTAAGAAAGTACATAACCGAGCGCGGAAAGATTGCTCCCCGCCGCGGCACAGGCT
>CAKSBK010000189.1 GCA_934438035.1 uncultured Christensenellaceae bacterium | reverse complement strand
CTCGTGTACGGCGAAAGAGAGTATATTCCGGGGAGGTCGGTAACCGTCGCCTCAGGGTGTTTTCTTATAACTCCGTCTTTTCTGTCTACGGTAACTCCGGGAAAATTTCCCACATGCTGGTTAGAGCCCGTAAGCTGGTTAAATAAAGTCGTCTTTCCGCAGTTTTGGTTCCCCGCAAGCGCAAAGGTAATGGGCTTTCCGTCGGGTATCTCTTTTCCCGTTCTTCTGGTTTTATAGTTATTTTCACCTATTCCGGGATGATCCGCCGGCGCCCTTCTCACGTCCTTTTTGGTGCACTTATGCGCCTCATGAACGTTTTCTATATCTATCATTGCGGCGTCCGCTTTTCTTAAGGTAAGCTCGTAGCCTCTTACCCTTAATTCCATCGGGTCTCCCATAGGCGCAACCTTTATGAGAGTAACCTCTGTTCCCGGCGTAAGACCCATATCAAGAATATGTTTCCTTAAGCCTATTTCCGGGCAGTTTACGGACGATATAACCGCGTCCTTTCCTATTTCAAGCTTGTCTAGCGTCATAGCTCTCCCCCGTAAAAAAATTGTCGTTTTTTGTTAGTATAACCTAACAAGCATGCCTGTGCAAGCTGTGGAAAAATTTTTTCCTAAAATACCGATTAATCACTTTCAGTACTTTATCAGTTAACAAAAGGGGGGTATACTGTTAATAAGATTAATTAAGATTATATGAAAGGTGACATTATGAAAAGCGCATTTTTGAAATACTCGGATGAACAAAAAGCGGAGCTTGAGATATTAAACGCCGGCTACCGTGAATTTTTAGACGCCGGAAAAACGGAACGTGAGGCCGCCGCCGAGGCGATAAGAATAGCTCAAAGCTACGGCTTTATAGATCTTGACGAAATAATCGCAGACGGCGGCAGCCTGCTCTCGGGAGACAGGGTTTACCGCATGAACATGAATAAAAGCGTTATTTTCGCCGTTATAGGAGATAAGCCCGTTTCCTTGGGAATGAATATTGTTGCGGCGCATATCGACTCCCCCCGCCTTGACATTAAGCAAAACCCTCTTTACGAGGACAGCGGAATAGCTTACCTTGACACGCATTATTACGGCGGAATAAAAAAATATCAGTGGGTAACGCTTCCCCTTGCAATTCACGGCGTAGTCGTTAAAAAGGACGGGCTTACCGTAAACATAAATATCGGCGAGGACGAAGACGACCCCGTTTTCTGCATTTCCGACCTGCTTATACATTTAAGCCAGGATCAGCTTAAAAAGACGGGCAACGTGGTTATAGAGGGAGAGGCTTTAGACCTTATAATAGGAAATAAGCCCGACAAAGAGGCTGATTCCGAAGCCGTTAAGAAAAATATACTTTCCATAATAAACGATAAATACGGTTTTACGGAGGAAGACTTTATTTCCGCCGAGCTTGAGGTGGTTCCCGCGGGAAGAGCAAGGGAAATGGGGCTTGACCGCTCAATGACGTTAGCTTACGGCCAGGATGACAGAAGCTGCGCATACCCCGCCTTGGAGGCTATTTTGGGAATTGAAGACATTCCCGAGCGCACAAGCGTTCTCATTTTAGCGGATAAAGAAGAAATAGGCAGCGTAGGCGCAACGGGCATGGAGGCTAAATTCTTTGAAAATACCGTCGCCGAAATAATGAACGCCGCCGGAGAATACAGCGAGCTTAATTTAAGAAGAGCCCTTTCAAAAAGCATGATGCTCTCTTCCGACGTAACCGCGGCTTACGACCCCTGCTATGCGGACGCATTTGAGAAAAATAACGCCGCCTATATGGGCGCGGGAGTTTGCTTCTCTAAATTCACGGGCGCAAGGGGAAAATCCGGCTCAAACGACGCAAACGCCGAATACATCGCAAAGCTCCGCAGAATTTTGGACGCTGCGAAGGTAAACTATCAATCTGCGGAATTGGGAAAGGTCGATAAGGGCGGCGGCGGAACGATAGCCTATATCTGCGCACTTTACGGCATGGAGGTAATAGACTGCGGAGTTCCCGTTTTAAGCATGCACGCCCCTCATGAAATAACAAGCAAGGCGGACGTTTACGAAGCATACAGATGCTATTCGGCATTCTTCGGCGCAAAGGAAAGCTAAAACACTACAGTTTTCATAAAACTGACGGTTGACATTTTTACTGATAAAAGATAATATAATATCAAATATTATGTTATCTGATATCGATAACATTTAAGGAGAATTGCCATGAAGTGGAACATCGTTGCAGACAGCAGCTGTGATATATTTACTCTTAAGGATATTGCGCCCGACACCGGCTTTACCACAATACCTTTTGAAATAACCATAGGCGAAAAGAATTTTATAGACGACGAAAACCTCGACATCGAAGAAATGATGCAGACTATGTATGCATCAAAAGCAGCCGCGGGAAGCGCCTGCCCCGGGCCGGGAAAGTGGGAGGAGGAATTTTTAAAAGCCGATTATTCCGTAGCCTTTACAATTTCTTCGAGTCTCTCCGGCAGCTTCTCTTCCGCAAACGTTGCGGCGCATGAGGTTATGACCTCTCACCCCGAAAAAAACGTATATGTTTTTGACACACTCTCTACAAGCGGAGAAATGGTGCTCGCAATAGAATACTTAAACAGCCTAATAAAAGAAGGGCTTGAATTTGAAGAAATTATTGATAAGGTAGGAGAATACCTGCTGAAAACACGTCTCATGTTCGCTCTTTCAAAATTTACAAACCTCGTTAAAACGGGAAGAATGAACAAGGTTGCGGGGCTTGCCGCCGAGCTTATATCCATGAGAGGCTTGGGCGCAGCCTCAAGAGAGGGAAAAATCAAAATTATAGGAAAAGCACGCGGAGACAATAGGCTCATAGCTCAAATAGTCTCTGAAATGGAGCGCACGGGCTACGAAAACGGCTCTGTGGTAATAGGCCACAGAAACAACCTGCGTTCTGCGGAAACTCTCAAGGCAAAAATCGAGGAAAAATGGCCGGGCTCAAAAATTCGCATAATCGAGCTTAGAGGTCTCTGCTCGTTTTACGCAGAGGATAAGGGCGTAATTATCGGCTATTACTCCGACAATATGACCGTCCGCACTGACGACCACCGTTTCCACCTCAACCTTAAATTCAACATTAACAATATTTTTAAGAACTATCTTAAAAAAGAAGATAAAAGTGACAAACAGTCCTAAAAGCAAGGTTTGGCACAGGCTCAAACGTAAAAGGTCCCCGCGTTTATAAACGGGGGCTTTTTATA
>CAKSBK010000188.1 GCA_934438035.1 uncultured Christensenellaceae bacterium | reverse complement strand
GCTCAGGCGGCTATAGACAGAGTTGAGGACGACTGCAAAATAGTAAGATAAAGGAAGGTACGCGCTATGTCTAAAAAGCAGAAAAGCACGCTTTTAAGAATAATAATCGCTCTTGCCGTGTTTATAGTGCTTTTCGTTTTGGAAAAGCTGGGTGTGCTCGAGCCGTTAGGCGCATGGGCGGCGCTTATTTTTGCCGTGCCGTATATATATATCGGCTATGACGTAATTTTGCGTGCGGGCAAAAACATTTTGAAGGGAGACGTTTTTGACGAGAACTTCCTTATGATGATAGCTACGTTCGGCGCCTTTGCAACGGGGGAATATCCCGAGGCGGTTGCGGTAATGCTTTTCTACCAGGTGGGAGAATTTTTCCAGAGCTATGCGGTAAACAAGAGCAGAGCCTCCATTTCCGAGCTTATGGATATATGCCCCGAATATGCGAACCTCGTTACGGAGGAGGGCGTAAACAAAGTTGACCCGGACGACGTTAACGTCGGCGACGAAATACTCGTAAAGCCGGGCGAAAGGGTTCCGCTTGACGGCGTAATAGTTTCGGGAAGCACTATGATAGACGCCTCCGCTCTTACGGGCGAAAGCGTGCCCGTATCCGCAAAGGAGGGGGAGGAGATAATAAGCGGCTGCGTAAACGGTCAGGGGGTTATAACCGTTAAGGTTACAAAGCCCTATTGCGACAGCACGGTCTCAAAGATACTTGAGCTTGTTGAAAACGCCGCGGATAAAAAGGCGAAGGCGGAAAACTTCATTACCCGCTTTGCAAGATATTACACCCCCGTTGTGGTTATAGGCGCGGTGCTGCTGGCGCTTGTTCCCTCGATAATAACGGGCAACTGGATGGAGTGGATAGGCAGAGCCTGCACGTTTCTTGTAATCTCCTGCCCGTGCGCGCTTGTAATCTCCGTTCCGCTTTCATTCTTCTCCGGCATAGGCGGAGCCTCAAAAAAGGGCGTGCTTATTAAGGGAAGCAACTATCTTGAGACGCTTTCCGAGGCAAAGACGGTTGTTTTTGACAAGACCGGCACATTAACAAAGGGCGTTTTCAAGGTTACGGAATTAAACCCGGAGAGCTGCGAAAAAGAGGAGCTTTTAGAGACGGCGGCGATTTGCGAAAATTATTCGACTCACCCGATCGCAAAATCCGTAATGAGCGAATATAAAAAGGCGGCGCCCGTTCCCGAGGGAGCGGAGTTTGAAGAAATCTCCGGACACGGCATACACGTAACTGCGCAGGGCACCGAGCTTTTGGCGGGAAACGCAAGGCTTATGGATAAATTCGGCGTTGCTTTTGACGAGTGCAAGAGCGTAGGCACGGTTATATATGTAGCTAAGAACGGGAAGTTTTTGGGAAGCATAGTCATTGCGGACGAGATTAAGGAAGACGCAAAAGAGGCTATAGCCGCATTGACAAAGGACGGCATAAAGACCGTAATGCTTACGGGAGACAGAAAGCAGATTGCGGAAAATATTGCGTCAAAGCTGGGACTTTCAGAGGTGAGAAGCGAGCTTCTTCCGGCTGACAAGGTTTCCGAGCTTGAAAAGATAATGGGCGAGGGAAAGAAGGTCTGCTATGTCGGCGACGGCATTAACGACGCGCCGGTTATCGCCCGTGCGGATGTGGGAATCGCTATGGGCTCCATGGGCAGCGACGCCGCTATAGAAGCTGCGGATATAGTGCTTATGGACGATAAGCCCTCCAAGATAAAAACCGCGTTTTCAATTTCAAGGAAGACTATGCGCATTGTTAAGCAGAATATATGGTTTGCCCTTGCGGTTAAGGCGGCGGTGCTCATATTGGGCGCTTTGGGAATAGCCGATATGTGGGCGGCTGTGTTTGCGGACGTAGGCGTTGCCGTAATAGCGATATTAAACGCCATGAGGGCGATGAAAATAAAATAACCTCGTCGGAACGGGCGAACAACTTACGCGCTCCCGCTGAAAGCGGAAGCGCTTTTAAAGTTCGCCGTTCCGACTCTATCCCAAAAAGGCACGCTCGGCGCGCCTGCTCGGTTGTAAACGCCCTCGCGACGGCTTGCAGTCGCTACCACCTTTTTGGGAGCCCTGTATTTATGTAAATGCCGCTCTTACGCTTTCCTCTTGACAGAGGAAAAGCTTTTATGCGGCATTACGCCGACTCTTCCGCACAAAGGCTCGGCTACACTAATTGCAAAAAACGGTCGCTTTGCTCGGTTTTTTGCAAAACGTTTGCCTACCACCTTTGTGCGGTAAAGCGTTCCTCTCTTCGTTCGGAACGCGGAGGCTCGAAATTTTTGTTCTTGGAAAAAGGGAAGTTTCAAGCTTCTTTTTTATGTTTTATATTTCACAAGCACCTGACGGCGCTTTTTAATTTATAAATGCCGCTTTTACGCTTTCCTCTTGACAGAGGAAAAGCTTTTATGCGGCATTACGCCTCCTCTTCCGAAAAAAAGCACGTCAGCGCTCACACGTGAAAAACTATCGTTTCACTCGGTTTTTCACGGCTTACTTGACTACTGCTTTTTTTCGGTAAAGCGTTCCTCTCTTCGTTCGGAACGCGGGCGCTCGAAATTCTTGCTCGTGAGAAGCGAAAACTTTTGGGCTTCTTTTTTAAGTTTCATATTTCATATGCGCCTGCGGCGCTTTCTTATTTATAAATGCCGTTTTTGCGCTTTCCTGCTAAAGGCGGAAAAGCTCTTATGCGGCATTACGCCTCCTCTTCCGAAAAAAGTCTCGTCGTCGCTCCCGTAAAAATAACTATCGCTGTCGCTCGGTTATTTTTACTTCGCTCGACTACCAACTTTTTTCGGTAATGCGTTCCTCTCTTCGTTCGGAACGCAAAAGCTCGAAACTTTTGCTTGTGAGAAATGTGAGGTTTCGAGCTTCTTTTTTTATGTTTTATATTTCATATGCGCCTACGGCGCTTTTTTATTTGTGATAAAAAAGTTCGCCGTTCCGACTCTATCCCAAAAAGACACGCTCGGCGCGCCTGCTCGGTTGTAAACGCCCTCGCGACGGCTTGCAATCGCTACCACCTTTTTGGGAGCCCTGTTTTTATGCAAATGACGTTTTTACGCTTTCCTCTTGACAGAGGAAAAGCTTTTATACGGCATTACGCCTCCTCTTCCGCCCAAAGGCACGACGTCGGGGCAAGTCCTTTTAACCCGCCGCAATTTTCAAAAAAGAAAATCACGGCTTGGTTTTACGGACTGCCCCTCCTCTTCCGAAAAAAGTCTCGTCTTCGCTC
>CAKSBK010000187.1 GCA_934438035.1 uncultured Christensenellaceae bacterium | reverse complement strand
CGGCTGTGTAGCTCTGCGCAGAAAAAAACTCAAAGGCGCTTTTTTCTGAAAGAGGCTCTTCCTGGGGAAAGGCGGCGGCTTGCGAAACAACCTCGTTCCAAATTTCCCTCATTTGGCAAACGTCTTCTTTTTTAAACTCTCTGATTGCTATGTTCATTTTAATTCGTCCTGTTTTTTTAAGTATTATAGTACCGAATACTGATTAATTCAAGGGCGCATTTTTAGTTCAAGGGTGTACGGACGGAAGATTTCGCATTTTTGTTTTTAATTTAGGGGAGGCTTTAGCCGCAGGAATACTAAGAGAAATCAAAAAAAGGGATATTGAAGAGTAAGCCGCAAGAAGAGCATTAGAAGAAAAGGAGACTTTTAAAGGCTTATTCGGATAAAAGGGAGAAAATGTGGTAAAAAATTTAGCAAAAATAAATGAAGAAAAGTTTAATAAAGAGCTTGCCGCCTCAGCATTTTTAGAGGGCAAATACAATAAAAAATATAATTTTAACGGCGCAAATAAAATAGTGATTAATTCGTCATCTGAAACAGAGCTTCAGCTTACGCAGGATAAGGGCTTTTCGAATATCATTGACAGGGGAAATTTTACGGATTCTATGTTGAAAAAAGCCGCAGGAGCGTGGCTGCAGGAGGAAATAAGGAGCGTATGCACACCCACGGTGGAAAAATATGCGCTTTCAAAGTGGATAAACAGCGGAAATTTTAAAAAGATAGACGCAGCGCCTACGAATGAAACTATAGTTTCCGCGCTTAAGCCTATGTTTGATGATTTCGACAATGAACGTGTGCCTTATGACGGAAGATATTTATATATCCGCCCCGACGTGCTTTCTATATTAAAGCTTTCGGACGAATGGATAAACGCAGATAAGCTCGCGAGAGAACCGATGGAAAAGGGCGTAGTCGGCGAATTTATGGGTGCAAAGGTGGTAAAAGTTCCCGAGAGCTATTTACCCGAAAACTGTTACGCTTCGCTTATAAGTAAAGAGGCGGTAATGCTTGCGAAGAAACTAAGCGAGTTTAGAACGCATATCGACCCGCCCGGTATATCCGGTTGGCTTTTGGAGGGAAGATTCTACTACGACGCTTTTGTTTTAGCGCAGAAAAATGCGGGCGTCTGTACTTTAGTTTTAAAAGGTAAACAGGCGACTGTTTCAATCTCCGAAGCGGGCGTAATTACGGCTGCAAACGCAAAGAAGACGTATTACACCACGGACGGCAGCGACCCGAGATATTCTTCTACAAGAGAAGAGTTTACCGGAACCTCCGGCAAGGCGGTCGGCGCTTTGGGAGATACCATAAAAGCGTGGGCGGAGGGGAACGGCGTTTTATCCTCCGACGTTGTTATAAAAAAGCGCACGTCTTAAGCTTAAGGAGGGTCGCAAATTATGAAAACGGCAGATATATCTTTTCAAAAAATGCGTTCTCCCGTTGCGACGGTTCCGTCGTCGATTTCATGATCGGTCAGAATTTCATCCTGAGTTAACATAAAATAACTTTGCCAGCCGGAGTCGAGGGGCGTGTTTTTGTCGTCGTCCGCCCAGGTTACGTCAACGTGGTAGGTGCCGCTTTCAAGCTTAACCAAATTCCAAACGTGAGCGGTATCCTGCGAAACTCCCGTGACCTGTTTACACCATAAATCCGCCTTTTGACAAAGGTATTCAAAGCAGGACGCGTATCCCTGACAAATAGATAAGCCGCATTCTATTGCGCCGTATGCGGTTGCGGCGGATTTTGCGCCCGAAGAGGCGTTGTCATAGCTCGTGGTGAGTGAAATAATCGCCGCCAAATAACGGTATTTGTCGTAAGTGCCGAAGTCCTCCGGAATAGCGGAAACGATTAAATCGCACTCTTCCTCAAAAATATCGATTTCGTTTTTGATTTTATTAACGTCTGAGGAAGGAGCGGCTTCGGGGTCATAGGGAAGAAAGTATGAGGCTTGCAATGCCGTCGTCATGTCGCCGTCAAAGATTTCTTTAATGTAAAAATAATTATCTAAATCAGGATAGTCTCTGCAAAGTGCGGTTGAGGCGATAAGCACGTTATCCATAACATCGTAACCGTCATTTTTTGCGGTATATTCAAAAGGCGTCATGTCCTTTGCTTTCGGCAGCATTTCATCATACAGCGCCTTCTGCTTCTCGCTTAAGGTATAATAAAAGGCATTGCTCTTTTCATATGAATAGGAGACTTTAGAGGACGTTCCCGAAACGGGGTTTTCACGAACGCATTCTATGGCAGATTCTATTACAGAGTAAATGCGCTTTTGAGGGGCTGTGCTCGTGCTGACCTCCGGCGGCAAAACGGGGGAGGGTTTCTTTTCACAGCCGGAGAGTAAAACGGCAAGTAAAAGCGTTGACGCTGTAAATAAGCGGAGGGCTTTTCTTTTTGAGGTCATGATGAGCGGCTTTTTCATTGTGCGTTCTCCTTAGCGGGATATTTGCAGTAATAATTTGTATTATTAATTATATCATTTACAAGAGGGCCGAACAATGAGAAACTTAAGAAAGCGGCTTTAGATATGCTGTTTAGAATGATTCGTGTTTTTTGTTGACGTTAAGTATATAAAAGAATCGATTTTGGGCAGGCGCGGCAAACGTATTTTTGCGGGAATATGCGGGCGAAAAAAGGCTGAGGGAGCAAAGTGAGAGGAAGGAAAAACCGCTGCAAGCTTAAATATGCTTCCTAAAGCTGCACGCAGGAACTGCGAAATTCTTTCGCATTCTGCGCAGAAAGATGAAACGATAACAAAGCTTGCGTTATCCTGCGGGATAAGCGCAAAGGAATTTTAAAAGTATTATTCCGAATGCTTCTGCCGATATTGCCAATTATTTATACGCTGTATCGGCATAACCTCAAAATAAGAAAGGGTGATTTTATATCTTGCAGCTGCAAAAAGCAAGAAAGGATATAACGCAAGGCTTAAGAGTATGGTTAATTCTTAGGATAAGCTAAGCTTTGAAGATAAAAATAGCATTTTAGAGGCGCTTAAAAAATAAAAAACGTGTACGCAAAAACACCGCATAATAATGCGGTGTTTTTTTGTGAAGACAAGACAATAGAGATGTTTTTGCGTTTTCGCTGTCTTGATTTGAACTCATGTAAGCTTTTTCATTCTATGCTTTTAGCTTTAAAAGCTTCTACTATTGGTCTCATATTCATTTCCCCTATATTTAATGAGGAAGCATGATTAAATATCTGGTTAAATATATATTTCCTGTCCTGAATTTTAGTTTGCTCAAAATAGCAC
>CAKSBK010000186.1 GCA_934438035.1 uncultured Christensenellaceae bacterium | reverse complement strand
TAAATACTTAAAGGGAGAGACCACCTCCACCAACCCCATGGCGACAATTTTCGCATGGACGGGCGCCTTTAAGAAGAGAGGCGAGCTTGACGGGCTTTCGGAGCTTACGCATTTCGGCGAAAACCTTGAAGCGGCGTGCATAGAGACGTTAAACGACGGAATAATGACAAAGGACCTTGTCGGTCTTTGCGAGGGCATTACGCCAACCGCCGTTGACTCTTTAGGCTTTATTAAGGCTATCAGACAGAGGCTGGAAAAGAAATACGCTTAAAAAGAACGCTTAAAATTATATGCACCTAAAAAAGCCGGCGCTTTTAAGGGTGCATATTTTTAATGCTTTAATATAGCGTTAAAATGAGCCCGGTATTATACCGAGCCCATTTTTTAAGCATTTAACGTCTGTTATTTACTGACGTATTGATTTTTTAAGCGAGCTTTACGCCGTTAACGTATAAGACAAAGCCGTTTGTTTTTACCTGCGAAATGTCGCCGTCAAAAGAGGTTATGTAGCTGTCCCCCGTAAGAGTCCACGTTGAAGAGCTGTCTAACTTAACGTTTACTTCGCCCGCGGCGCCGTCGGAATTGATTTTTCCTTTAAAATCAGAACCGCTTGTCAAAGAGAAGTCTAAAGAGGAAATAGAGTCTACGATGATATTTCCCTCTAAAGCTTGGTTTACTGCGGAGAATACGCAGCTTCCTCCGTTTTCACCCTCTTTGCCCCAGCCGCGGCTGGAACTGTTGCCCTCGATTCTCAAAAGAGTATCGTTAAAATAAGACATATCGACATTTTCAAGAGAGAGCGTGCAGTCTGTGTTTGTTATGTAAAACATATCGCCTGCTTTTGCGGTAAGGCTGCCGCCCTTCATAGAGAAGCTTGCCGTGCCCACGTCTGCGTCGCCTGACATGCTCTGATATATCATGATATTATGAATGTTTTCGGAGCTGTCGCTTCCGTAAGTGCCGCTCATGCTGCCGGTAACTGTGCAGTCTGTAAGACTTACGGAGTTTTTACCCTCTACGACTACCGCTTCGGAGCTGTTTGCCGTAAGTACGGCGTTTTTAACGGTTATATCTGCGGTAGAGTAAACAGCGGGGCTTCCCGTTCCGTTTGTAACGTAGCTTCCTCCGTCGACGTTTACCGTGCCGCCGCCCCTGTCGCTTCTTATTGCGGCGGACGAGTTGCCTTTAGTTTCAATATCTAAGTTCACGGCGTTTGTTGTTGCGCCGCCGGTTGTCTGTATACCGCCGGAATTATCTTCCGTTGTGCGTATTACGCTGTCGGAAACGTTCACGGTAGTGCCTTCTCCGTATGAGAAAATTCCGTTGCCGTTTTTGGCGGAGGTGTTAACCGTTGCGTTTTTTATGGTTACCGTCGCTCCGTTTAAAGCAAGAAGCCCTGCGTTTGTTCCGTAAAAGTCGCCGTTTTCGTTGTTTGAGGAGCTGCCTGCGCTTTTATTTACGGTGATGTTATCAAGGGTTACTGTTGCGCCGGAAACTCTCAAGGCGTTTTCATCGTCGCCGGTAGAAGTATATTCTTCGCCGGAATATTCGCCGTCCTCTTCGATAGTGGTTGCGGCGGTTCCGTTATCTGCATTTGCCAAGTCTCCGCCGCCGGGAGTTCCTCCCGAAGGTGCGTCGTTTGAAACCGCAACTTCGGTTACATAGCCGTTTTCGTCAAAGGTTACGCTTACCATGTCGCCCTCTTTAATATCGCTTGAAGAGATTTCTTCGCCCGAGGAAGTAAATACCGTGGAGCTTGATAAGCTTATTGTTACGCTTTCTTCTTCCGGCATATCGGCGGGTGCGTTTCCGCTGCTTTGCGAATTATCCGAGGAGTCGCCCGGCTTATCGGGAGGAGTACCGCCGTTATTATCCTGAGGAGCTTTTGAAGAATCCTCGCTTTGAGAGGAGCCTGAAGACGAAGAGCTGTCGCTCGGCTTATCGGGAGGGGTACCGCCGTTATTATCCTGAGGAGCCTTGGAGGAATCCTCGCTCTGAGAAGAGTCGCCGGAGCCTTGCGCGTCGGGAGGATTTCTCGGTTTATTTGCGCTTTCGTCTCCCTCACCGGGGCTTGGCATTACGCTCAGGCTCAGCGTTTTATCGTCGATTGAGGAAACTCTGCCCTGTATCGTAGTGCTTTTATAGTCGTTGCCGCTCGCCCTTGAGCATGCAAAAGCGGATAATGAAAGTAACGCGGCTGCGGATAATGCAATGATTTTTTTAATAATACCTTTTTTCATATAATTGCCGTCCTTTCGGCGTATTTGCCAAAATCCTTTTGACAATTATTATTATATTCGCGTGTGTGAACGTGAAGTAAAAGTAAGGTTAAAAAGGACTGTCGCAGACTGAAAAAAAGATTAAAAGGAAGTGTTCTTTTTGAAAAAATAAAACAGACAGTATTTCCTGTCTGTTTATATAGCATATTTATTGCCTCTCGTCTCCTAAAAAGAACACCGCAACCGTTCCCGGCCCGCAATGAGAAGCGATTATTGTTCCTATATCGCAGATTTTTATTTCCCCGTCAATATCGGGAAATTGCTCGGCAACCGCTTTTTTGGTTATTTCGGCGTCTTCGGGGACGTTTGAATGGCAGATAAAGCATTTTTTATTGTATTTTTCGCCGCCCTCGGCATGCTTTAGCATGGTTTCGACAGTGGTTTTAACGGCGTTTTTCTTGCCCCTTACTTTGCCGTACGCAATTATTTTTCCCTCTGCGTTTAATTTCATAATAGGGCAAATGTTTAAAATAGAGCCTACCGTTGCGGCGGCGCCGCTCATTCTGCCGCTTCTTCTGTAGTATTTAAGGTCGGTAGAATAAAACTGATGGTGAACCCTGTTTCTGTTGGCTAAAAGCCAGCTTTGCGTTTCTTCTATTGTTTTTCCGTCGTTGCGCATGTCGGCGGCGTAATCCGTTAAAAGCCCGTAGCCGGAGGAGCTGCAAAGAGAATCGACTATAACAAGCTTTCTTTCGGGAAACTCCTTTTCAAGCTTTTCCTTTGCCGCCTGCGCATTTTTGACGGAGCCGCTCATTCCCGAACCGAAAGCCAGATGAAGAACGTCGCCTTTTTTTAAAAGCTCCCTAAAGAACTCGGCGTATTTTTCTTCGTTTATTTGAGATGTTGAGGGAATTATGCCGGAATCCAAAAGCGAATAAAACCTGCTTAGAGCTTCAGGGTCTCTTCCCATGTCGTCAACATACTCTTTTTCATTTACGGTATAAGTATAAAAAATTACGGGAATATCTCTTTTTTGCATGTAAGAATAGGGGAGGTCTACGGT
>CAKSBK010000185.1 GCA_934438035.1 uncultured Christensenellaceae bacterium | reverse complement strand
CAGCTGCACAGTGTCCACAATTACTTTTTTATTGTATTTTATTACGTCTGACACGCTTTTCTTCGAAAGCTCTTCTTTCCACATTCCGAAGCGCACATTATTATCCGAAACGTTCAAAACCGCATTGTTTAAAGAATCCGTAATTATAACTCCGTCAATACTATAATCCTCAATAAAGCCTTTTAGTATTTCTTCCGACGGCAGACTTTTGTTTAAAACGATATATTTATTTAAGCCGTTTGCGTTTTGAGAAATATCCATAAGCGCTTTTATTTTGGAAGAGCGTACTTCGCTGTCAAATCTTAAGCACTGCGATTCCACAAAACCGATAACATCGTTAAATTCGTTTTTAAGATTATCTACGGTTGTACTTCCGGCTATTATATACGAAAACAGTACGGCTATAATGCCGAAAATAATAAATCCTATTATAACACGTTTGGAGGATAATAATCTATATCTCATTTTCCCTCCTTTAACGCATAAGTGCTGTCTATTCCGTATTCTTTCAAATATTTTGCAACGGTTCCGTCCTCGTTCATTTCCAAAAGCACGCCGTTCAGCCTATCTACAAGCTTTTTATCTGCAGTAAGCGAAAAGGCAACGCCGATTTTGCTTTTAAAAAGCGGCTCGTCTATTATTCTGAATTTTCCGTATAATGAATTTGAATAGCTTATAAGAGAATGCTTGTGCCCCGCAACCGCTTCAACATAACCCTGTTGAAGCGCCACAAGCGCGTCTTCAATTTCAAGAAAGCAATATACTTTTTTCGGATTAGGGCTTTTTTCTGAGTTTAGTAAAACTTGTTCGGGCTTAGTAGTTATCTGAATAGCAAAATCTTTGCCGTCAAGATCTTTTAGAGTATGATAATTGCTTGCGTCAAGAACAATAACAGCCTCGCTACTTAAAATATACGGTCCCGCCCAAAGGTATTTGTCTTCTCTGTCATTCATTGAATAGCAGTTCCAAATACAGTCAATTGTCCCGTTTTCTAAAAGCACGTCCTTTTCATCCCACTTTATGCTTATGAACTCAGGCTTATAGCCCATTCTTCTGCATGCTTCTTTTGCTATACTTGCGTCCGCCCCAACTCTGTTTCCCAATTCATCGGTAAAATTGTAAGGTTCATATTCATCGCAGCCTATCTTAAGCACGGGAAGCTCGCTCGTATGCCTCTCCCCCTCCGTCTGACTACACCCAAAAAGAGTGAATATTATTAACGCCGTAAAAATTAGAGCAATTAATTGTTTTTTCATTTTTCCCCTTCAAAGAGCATAAAAATATTTGGTATGACGCGCAAAAATTAAAAAATAGAGTTATTAATATTATATATTATTCCAAAAGTTTTTTCAATTAAAACAGGGCGGCAAAAACCGAACCTCAACGCCGCCCCGAGGCTTTCAACACCGCTTAAAATAAACCGAAATTCACATTAAACCCTTATAAATAACGAAAAAACGATAACAAAAGCAAAACCCAAACCTTAAACCTAAGCTTTCATATCTAAAAAGACAAGCAGTATTCGGAAAAAATCAAAACTCAAACTCCAAAGTGTTGTTTAAAACGTCAAGCGCTATTTGCAGCCTTGAAAGCTCGTCATACGCAAGCTCATAGTCTGTTTTTACAGCTTGCCTGTCGTAATTTATGTATCTGTAATCAATAATGCCGTTTACGGAATATATATCGCTTATCTCTCTTGCTTTTGGCAGCCTGTTTTTCATTTCCGCAAGCTTCGCCGTTTTTTTGGAAAGCATTGCAATATATATAAGCGCCTCGTCAACGGTCATATCAAATCCCTCCGGCTTATGCGTCGTGTTAAACATATTTATCGCATGCTTTAAACGACATATCTCCGTTTCCAGCTTGATAATACGATTTTTTGTCAGCTCATAGCTGTAGTCCGGTTTAAGCGAGCTCGGGTCTTCACCCATAGCCGCAAGAAAAGTACTTGTGTTCTTTTCTTCCTCTAACAGAGCCTCGTATTCTTCATTCATCTGCTTTAAAAGCTTATTTGCCTTAGCGGAAGTTAATTTCATTTTTCTCTCCTTAATCTTTTGTTAAGAAAATATACCGCCGTGTGACGGTATATTTATTTTAAATATTCTGCGCAATTATATCTCCCATCTTTGAGCAGGAAATATATTCTTCGTCTTCTTTTGCAATATCCGCAGTGCGATATCCCGCTAAAAGCGCTTTATCAACGGCCTGTTCAATTGCGTCCGCCTCTTTTTGCATGTCAAAAGAATATCTTAACATCATAGCTGCGGAAAGAATTGTTCCTATCGGGTTAGCCTTTCCCGTTCCCGCAATGTCGGGAGCGGAGCCGTGAATCGGCTCATACATTCCGAGTGTTCCCGAAGAAAGAGAAGCAGAGGGCATCATTCCGATTGAACCGGTAAGCATGGAAGCCTCATCGGATAAAATATCTCCGAACATATTCTCCGTAACTATTACGTCAAACTGAGAGGGGTTTTTAATAAGCTGCATAGCTGTATTATCCACCAAAATGTCGTTATACTTAACCTCCGGATATTCCTGCGAAAGCTTGTGCATAACCTTTCTCCAAAGCCGCGAAGTGTCAAGAACGTTCGCCTTGTCAACGGAAGAAAGTCTTTTATCTCTCTTCATCGCCGCTTCAAAAGCAACTCTGCCTATTCTCTCTATTTCGCTTTCGCTATACGGCATTTCGTCCGTTGCAACAAGCTGCCCGTCAACCTCCTGCGTTTTTCTCTTGCCGAAATAAATTCCTCCCGTCAATTCGCGGACTATCATGAGGTCTATTCCGCCGCCGATAATCTCCTTTTTAAGCGGAGAAGAATCCGCAAGCTCGGAAAACAGCTTCGTCGGGCGAAGATTTGCAAACAGCCCCAACTCGCGGCGCACAGCCAAAAGCGCTTTTTCAGGACGAATTTCCGGCGCACAGCCGTCCCATTTCGGTCCGCCTACGGCGCCCAAAAGAACGCTGTCGGACTTTTTTAAAACCGCCATATTTTCTTCCGTTATCGGCACGCCGTATTTATCTATGGAGCAGCCGCCTATATCTACAACCGTATAATGAAAAATATGCTCGTATTTTTCAGATACCTTATTTAAAACCTTAACGGCTTCCGCAACAATTTCCGGGCCTATGCCGTCTCCCGGCATAACCGCTATATTTTTAAGCATTTTGCTCCTCCTTAAGAGACTTTAACAAGCCGCCTTTTTTAATAATGTTCTGTATAAAGGGAGGGAAAGGCTGCGCCTCAAACGTCTGTCCCGTGGTAATGTCGTAAATTTTTCCCGTATCAAAATC
>CAKSBK010000184.1 GCA_934438035.1 uncultured Christensenellaceae bacterium | reverse complement strand
AGCTTGACCTTGCGGTTAAAGCGAAACAGTTAAACCTTGACGCAATTCATGATACCGTTCATGAAATGGCAAAGGACGAAGCCCGCCACGGCAAGGGCTTTGACGGTCTTTTAAAGAGATATTTCGGCAAGTAATTTTCCGAAAAACATGTATTTTTGAGGAAAAGCGGAAATAGTGCCGCTTTTCCTTTTTTTATTTTGTTCTTTACGTGTTTTTCCTCTACCTTTAACAGTGCCGACGTTGCCGCTTAATACTCGCTGCGGATGTTATTATGCTTATATATTAAGCCGGATTTGCAAAAGTTTAAACACAATAAAAAGTGAAAGCTATACAAAAGTAGGATAAGGAGTTAAAATTAAATAAACGAACCGAATGCGTCAAAGATTTCGGGAAAAAATCTCCGGTCTTACAGGTGGTGCTCTTTAGTATAAATATCAGGATTCTTTCTGCATTAAAGAAAGATATTGACGGTATTAAAGTTGAAGGGTTTAAGAGTAACGATAATTGGCTTTTAAATATGACAATGACGCTGATACTTTTGGGATATTGAGTGATAAAGAGACCGTTTCCACAATGTTTTACCCAAAAAAAAGAAAAAGCCTACTGGAAAGAACAGATTGATAAATATAAAGGAGTAAAAGAATAATGGATAGTCCGGCAATTAGAGTATGCCCCGTTTGCGGTAAATATAAATTCAAAGAACCATTTGAAGAATGTCCTATTTGTAATTGGATAAATGATGTTGTTAAAGAAGAACACCCCGACGAGGTATATATTAAAGGAACAATGTCCTTAAACGAAGCAAGAGAAGCTTATAAAAACGGCAAAGAAATCAACTAAAAATTCAATATAATCAAACACAACTTTTTAAAGAGTTAATCAGAGAAGCTTACTTATTAGTAGCACTAATAAAGCTGATTAACTCTTTTTATTTTGTCTTTTTACAGGAGCAGACGGTAAATAACAACTGAATAAAGGAACGGCAAGCATGACGGGATATTAGGGCGTAAATTCCTGTATTTGCAATGTTAAAAAATTTGATTGTTTACATAATTAATATAACGTGCTAATCTTTAAATATAAATTGTATGGAGGGAAGTCGATTGAGTATAGCAATTATAACGGGCGCTTCAAGCGGTCTGGGGAGAGAATTTTTTTTAGCGCTTAAAAATGAATATGAAGAGGTTTGGCTTTTGGCAAGAAGAGATGAGAGGCTAAAGGAAATAGCAAAAGAAAGAGCGGATGTTAAAACAAGGGTTTTTAAGGCGGATCTTTCGCAAGAGAGCTTTACCAAGGTGCTGGAAGAGGAGCTTGTAAAAAACGGAAAAAAGGTTTCGCTTCTCATTAACAATGCGGGCTACGGAATACTTTCGGATTTTGACAAAGCGGAAACATCTTCTCAAACGGGCATTGTAAGATTAAACGATGAGGCCCTTGTGGGCGTAACCTCCGTTGTCTTGAGGCATATGGAAAACGGGGGAGAGATAATTAATATTTGTTCCATAGCGTCGTTTGCGCCCAACGCAAGAATGGCGGTTTATTCTGCTTCAAAGGCGTTTGTAATGAGCTTTTCACGCTCTTTAAGAGAGGAGCTTAAAAAAAGAGAAATTAACGTTATGGCAGTTTGCCCCGGACCTATGAGAACTGAATTTTTAAGCTGTGCGGGGATAGAAAAGGGAGTTTCGAAAAATTTTGATACTCTGCCGTATTGCGATGCAAAAAAGGTTGCGGAAAATTCACTCAAGTGTTCAAAAAAGAAGCGTGCGGTTTATACACCCCTTGCGTTTTACAGGTTTTATCATTTTTTGTCAAGGATACTTCCTACAGAGCTTTTGATTAAGCTCGCAAAAACCTGATAATTAATATGCAGAACTTTGAATTTAATAAGCGGGTTTGCATAAAATACGCTTATGAATTCAAAAATATGCGAATTAACGGACGCACTTTTTAAAGAAAAAATAAAGATAAAGCGCTTTATGCCGCTGCCCTCGCTTAAAAAAGAGGGGCGGATTTTAGAGCGCTTTTTTAAATTTCCCGCAGACCTTGAAAAAGAAGAAAGAATATTGAGCGTTATTAAGCTGGCATATTTTGAAAACGAAGCAGATGTTATGGGAAAGCTTCTCTTTAATGCAAAAACTGTTAAGGGGAAGCCTGTTGTGCAAATGCTCTGCTCTTTAATATGTTCAGAAGGCATTTTAGAAGGCGAAACTCTAAATATAATAAAACGTCGGGGGTTAACAAATTTTTCGGAAAGCGAAGCGCTGCTGTTTTTTATAAGAAGGGAGTATTTAAAAAATGCGGCAGGTGTTTTGCGGCAAAAAAACATGAATCCGGAATTGAAAAAAGAAGCGCTTTTAAATATTGTGCGAGATATTTGCTCTCTTAAAGAGCCGATTTATTATATAAAAAATGCCTGTGCATATTATGACGCGCTTTCAAAAACAAGAGAAATTAAAAAATATACAAAAGAGTCGCTTTTGCGCTGTATAAGGGAAATTTCAAAAATATGCGCAAAATATTCGGCGGATGAGAAAGCTTTTGTCGACAGTTTAAATTCTAAAGACGACGCGGACGTATACGAAGCTCTTTATATGCAGAAAAAATTTGAAATACTCGGTAAAATTAAAAAAAGATACAGACCGCATTTTAACGAAAAGGCTTTTGTAAGAACGGCGCTGTGTATGGCGCCCTCCTTTTTTGCTGCGGGCATTTATATGCTTTTAACTTCGCATGCGGCGTTTTTAAGCTTGCCTTTTATTTTTCTTTTTTCTTTTGCGTCGGTGTATGAATTTTTAAAAGAAAAAATTGGTTATCCGCTGAAAACTCCGCCTTTATTTGAAGCGAATTGCGATATATGCTTAAAGAAGCTGTATCTTCCCGAAAATGCGCATATTAATAATAGAGGAATACAAAGACTTTGCGGCGTGGCAGGGCTTTACGGCGTAAAGAGGGTATATACGGCGCCTGCGTTTCCAAATTTCGAAACAATTCCTTTTAACGTGCTTTTTTGTGAAAACCGTGAAAGCTTTTTCGCATATGCGGAGTTTTTTAAAGGGGAGGGAATCGTTTTCGACAACGTTCCGAGCGTGTTTTACGAGCAAATTAAAAAGAAGGAATATTTTAAAATTGTTGAAAGAAGCATAAATAGCATTCTTTATAAAAAGGGCAAAAAACAGCCGATTTTCTTATATATATGTCAAATTTTGAACTTATTCGGTTTTGCGGCGGGAGGGGTATTGGTTGCTATGTCTTTCTTTTTTAGCTTTACGGACGCACTTATTTTGCAGCTCTATGGTGTTATTC
>CAKSBK010000183.1 GCA_934438035.1 uncultured Christensenellaceae bacterium | reverse complement strand
GTCTAAAAGCGTCATTACCGCGAAAAGAATATCATTTTTCACCCTTATATCTTTAGCGCCCTTTGCAACTACCATTACTCCTCTTACCTTGGGCTGTTTTTCCTTTAAAATAACGGCGTTTCCCGAAACCTGCGCTATGTCCTCGCTTTTGCTCTCGCTGTTTTGCGACTTTCCGTCGGAAGAGCTTTGCTGTTCGCTTAAATCCGTCTTAGTTGCGGGAACAAGCTCCGAAGTTGATTCATAATTAATCACTACCGAAACCTCTCCCGCTCCCTCAACTCTTTTAAGCGCGTCTTCCATTCTTTTTTCCAGCTCCTGCGCATTTTCGGTCTGCGGTGTGTTTTCATCCTCGGCGGAGGTTTTATCATACAGCGTAGAAAAATATATCAGCAGTATCGCCGCCGCAACCACCGCTATAAGCGCGTATTTTTTTATTTTATCGCTCGGAAGCTCTTTAAGCTTACTTAACATATCAACCTCGCTACTTATTATTATTCTCTATTATCTCCATATATACTTGCTTTACCGTCTTTGCGTCGGAGGAATAATATTCCTCTCCTCTGTTTTCCGAAAAGGTCTCGCTTTGCGAAAAAAGATTTTCATTCTTAAGATCTTCAATCGGCAGTATAAGCGCCGTAAGCATAATCGCTGCGGCGGCGGTTTTTATAAGTCCCTTAAACTTTCCCTCCGGCGAAATAAGAAGTATTATTTCCAAAAGTATTGCGGTAAACACCGCATATTGCGCATATTTCATTTTTCACCTCATCATAAAGCTTATATTTATGCTGCCGATAAGAAGACAAAGCGATATAAAGCTCATAAGCGAGCATATAAGAAGAGTTATGTTTAAAAGCTCCGCCATATTTCCCGAAGCAAAAAGCATTTTCGAGCTGTTTTTATGACCGAGCGGCAGCACTGCGGCGCCTGCGGCTTTAAATATAAGCATATCCGCCGTAACGCTCATTATCGGCACGGCAAGCTTCGCCGCCAATATCGCCGTTGCAACCCCGCCTATTGCGTTAGCCGTTATAAGTCCGCAGGACATTACCGTATCAAACGTATCGGAAAACATCCCGCCCACAACGGGAATCATCTGTTCAACCGTATATTTTGCCGTTTTAAAATATATTCCGTCAAGCGCCGCTCCGCTCATTCCCTTAACGGTCATAAAAGCTATAAACACAATCGAAACTATACCTAAAAACCACTTTACCGCCTTAAGCCCCGCATTATAAAACCCCGAAAGGTCTATCTGCTCAGAAATGTTATCCGCCATTGCAATCGCCGTCATTATAAGCACTGCAGGGAACACCGCTTTTTGTACAATCGCAAAAACGCTTCCCGTTAAAACGCTCATAAGGGGGTTCATTACGGAAGATATCCTTCCGCTTCCCATTCCCGTCAAAAGCGCATATAAGAGCGGCGTTAGCGTTTCATTTATTTGGGACATTTCCGAAAGCGCGCCTTTAACCGTAGCCACCGTCTTATACATTATTGAAAGAGCAAGAACGCACGCAATCGCATATCCTGCGTAAAACGCCGCCCGCGCCGCGCCGCCGAATTTTTCCGCCGCCAAATTTTTAAGCACGCTTAAAAGCATGAATACCAGAACTATTTCTATTCCCGTAGCCAGCTTTGTCTTAAGCGCATAAAAAAACGCATTTTTAAGCACCGTAAAAAAATCGTTCGCCGTAAAGCCATCCCCCGAGCCCGAGGCAAGCTCCTTTAAAGTAGGCAAAAGCTCCTTACCAGAAAAGCCGGATTCATTAAAAAGCTCCTCAAGCTTCTTTAAATCAAGCGAATTAAGAGTTTCTGCAACGCCCTCGGAGAGCTCCTGTCTCGTCTTTTCGTCGGCATCCTGCTCCGCATAAACGGGAAAGGAGAAAATCAAAACGGACAAACACAAAATTACAAATAATTTCTTTTTCATATTACAGCTTGGTAAAATCAATTATAGTTTTAGCAAGCGTCTTAAAAAGCGGCAGCGTCATAACGGTTATTATGAGTTTCCCGGCAAGCTCGACTTTAGAAGCAACCGCCGCCATTTCGCAATCTCTGAGAGTATCCGAGGAAAATTGCGATATATACGCTATTCCCATAACCTTAAGCACGGTTTCCATGCCTGTAAATCCCTCCGGGGCAAGCTCTTTAAACGAACGTATAAAGCCCACCGCCTCGGAAAGATATTTAACCGCTATAATGAGTATGAGTATTCCTGCGGCAACCGAAAGTCCCGCCGTCGCCTCGGGGTTGGTCTTTTTAAGCGCTATTCCTATAATTCCCGCGGTTATACCTATCGCCGCAATTTTCAATATATCCATCAGTATAGCCCGAATATGCTTTTAACGCTGTCAAACAAATCGCTTATAAGGTCAACAACCGTTAAAAGAACTATTATCAGCCCCGCTATAGACGTCATAAGAGCTATATCTTCTCTTCCCGCACGCGTTAAAAGCTGGCAAAGCACCGCCACGAGTATTCCTATAGCCGCTATTTTAAAAACAATTTCTATGCTTACATTCATATAAGTATTATCCCCGCCGCCAAAGCCGCAAACATTATAAGGGTCCGCTTCAGTTTAGCTTTTTTTTGCCGTTCCCCCTCGTTTTTATCTAACTCCTCGTTTAAAAACGCCGTATACTTTTCTTTTGCGCAAACTATTTCCTCTTCGCAACCCGCCCGGGAAACCCCCTCCAAAAAATCCGCCGTCTCTTCAAAAAACGCATAAGACATATCGCTTTTTATATTTGCCGCCTCAAAAAACGCTTTTTTAACTTTTAAAGACGGATTATTTTCCATAATCCATGCGCATCGTGAAAAGACTTCCGCCGCAGGGAGATTATTAAGGCTTTTAAGCACATCCGTAAGCGTCGCTCTCTTCCGCAAAAGCGCCGTTTCTATATTTTTTGCGCACGCCGCAAAGCTCAATAAAGTTTTCCGTTCTCTTTTCACATTTTCAACATATCCGTTCGCAAAAACAAATCCGCCTACGGCTATTACTGCCGTCAAAAACAGTCTTATCGGCATTTAAAGCAAAAACGCGGCGTTGCAAACGTTTTTAAGCGTTCCGTCATAAATTCTCTCTACCGTCCCTCTTCCGAGGCTGTCTCCCAAAAGCACAATTCTCTCTACCACCGAGCTTTGGAACAGCTTTTTAAAGAAAAGTCTTTTTTGCACCTCTTCGACGCTTCCTCCGTGCACCGTGGTTATAATTTTAACTCCGCTGTTTGCAGCGTTAAAAATTGCGTTTAAATCCTGCTCGTCTCCTATTTCGTCCGTAGCTATAACGTCGGGCGAAAGAGTTC
>CAKSBK010000182.1 GCA_934438035.1 uncultured Christensenellaceae bacterium | reverse complement strand
ATATAAGGCGGATTCCCGCTTTTTCAAGCTCGCTTTCGCTGTCTTTTGTTCGAAAATAGGGGTTAACGATGTCTGCGTCCGCAATGACCACGTTTTCATATGTTTTTTTTAGCGTAAACGCAAGGTTTACGGCAACGTTTGTTTTGCCGCTGCCGTAATGCCCTGCGAGTATTGTTATGCGTTTAAAATGCATGACGTCCTCTTTTTAATTAAAGCTTGTTTCTCTGAATTTTTCCGCTTATCGTCTTGGGAAGCTCGTCCTTAAACACGACGATACGGGGATATTTGTAAGGAGCGGTCTTATGCTTAACATAATCCTGAATTTCCTTTTTAAGCTCTTCCGTGCCCTCCGTGCCCTTTGTTAAAACTATGCTTGCCTTAACAACCTGACCTCTTACCTCGTCGGGGGCGGCGGAAACGCCGCATTCAAGAACATAGGGGAGCTCCATTATTACGCTTTCTATTTCAAACGGCCCGATGCGGTATCCGCTTGACTTGATAACGTCGTCAACTCTGCCCACATACCAGAAGAAGCCGTCTTCGTCTCTCCATGCGATATCACCTGTATGGTAATAACCGTCGTGCCAAACGCCCTTTGTCTTCTCTTCGTCTCTGTAATAGCCCTGGAAAAGTCCGCAGGGAACTTTGTCTGAGGTCTTTATTACGATTTCTCCGTTTTCGCCTACGCCTGCTTTTTGACCGTTGGGAGTCATAAGGTCAACGTCGTAAAGCGGAACGGGTTTGCCCATACTGCCGAGCTTGTGGCTTCCGCCTACAAGATTACCTATTGAAAGCGTGGTTTCCGTTTGACCGAAGCCCTCCATTATCTGTAAGCCGGTAAGCTTTTCAAACTGTTTATATACCTCCGGGTTCAAAGCTTCTCCTGCGGTAGTCATGTGATGAATGCTGGAGAGGTCGAATTTGGAGATGTCCTGCTTTATCATCATTCTTAACATCGTAGGCGGCGCACAGAAGGTGGTGATATGATATTTCGCAAACATGGGGAGGATGTCGGAAGCGTCAAACTTGTTAAAGTCGTATGTGAATACGGCGCCCTCGCAAAGCCACTGACCATAGAACTTGCCCCAGAGAGCCTTTCCCCAGCCGGTGTCGGATATCGTAAAGTGCAGACCGTCTTCTTCGCAGCAATGCCAATATTTTGCGGTTATATAATGACCGAGCGCATATTTATAGTTGTGCGCTGCAATTCTCGGGTAACCCGTTGTGCCGGAGGTAAAGAGCATGAGCATTGTGTCTTCGCCGCAGGCGGTGTCTTCAGTTCTCGGGAAGTGAGTTGAGAACATGGGGACGTCTTCGTTAAAGTCGTGCCAGCCGTCTCTTTTGCCGTTAACGATTATCTTTGTTTTAAGAGTGGGGCAGTTATCCTCAATCATTTCAACCTGATGGGTTAAATCTCCGTCCGCGGTGCATACTATTGCGCTTACGCCGGCGGCGTTAAAGCGATATTCGAAGTCATGCGCCTGTAAAAGACATGTTGCGGGTATTGCTATTGCGCCCATCTTATGAAGCGCGAGCATTGTAAACCAGAACTGATAATGGCGCTTTAAAACCACGAGAACTCTGTCTCCCTTTTTAATTCCGAGGGATTTAAAGTAGTTAGCGGTTCTTGCGGATTCCTGCTTCATATCCTTAAAGGTGAAGCGGCGCTCAACCTTATTTGCGTCAAGGTGAAGCATTGCGAGCTTTTCGGGCTTTTTCTTTGCTATTGCGTCAACGATGTCGTAAGCAAAGTTGAAGCTGTTTTCGTTTTTAAAGTCTATTTTCTGTAAAAGTCCGTTTGAATCCTCTTCGGTTATTACGAACTTTTCGCTTTCAAAGTGCGTCTTTTTGCGTCCGGGAACGAGGGTTTCTCTGACGAGCGTCTCTTCAACCTTTTCGCCGGAGAATATCATTGCAAGGAAAACGCAGTCTTGACCGTCAACGGCAATCATTCCGTGCGGAGTGGAGGAGTTATAGAAAATAGTATCGCCTTCGCTTAAATATTCGACGTTTTCGCCTACCTGAACCTTTAATCTTCCGCTTATTACAAAGTCAAATTCCTGACCGCCGTGTGTTGTTTTGTGAATGGGCTTGTTTTGAAGCTCTTCGGAATATTCGTATTTACACCAATAGGGCTCGGCAAGCTTGTTTCGAAACATGGGGGCAAGGTTTTTTATCTCTATTCCGTCTTCCTTTGCGGTCTCCCGTCCGTGACCTTTTCTTGTTACGGTGTAGGAGGAAAGGTGAGCGCTGTGACCCTCAAGGAGGTCTGTAAGCTCAATTCCGAAAGCGAGCGCGCACTTATGAATAAAAGTAAAGGGAAAGTCAATCTCTCCTTTTTCATATGTAAGGTATTCTCCGACGGTTGTATCCGTCTTTTGTGCCATTTCTTCAACGGGAATACCGAGAATTTCTCGCATATCTTTTATTCTCATTGCGACATCGAGAAGCGTGTTTGATACGTTGTTCATATTGATCCTCCGATATATTAAATTAATAATTTATGCTATAAAAAAACCCGCCCCAAGGTTTTCCTTGAGACGGGTGAATTTCATCCGCGGTACCACTCAACTTACAACAAAAATTGTTGTCGCTCGTTTCGGGGTCTATCAACCCCTATGCATTAACGCAGCATACACGAGAGAACTCTACTTGCAATGCTTTTGAATCTCCGGCTCGGAAGTGATTGCTTATAGGCTCTGTGTTATCGGCTTACACCAACCGCCGACTCTCTTAAAACTCAAACCTACGCCGTCTTCGTCATAGCTTTTACCATTGACGTTAGTTTACCACTGCTTTTTTAAATAGTCAACAACTAATTTTAATTTTTTTTACGTTTTCATCTAATGTTCGATATTATATGAACATTAACGGCGTTTTTAGCTTAAAAGGTCTATGGCCGAGATGGTAAGCTCGGGGTTGGCGTATATTACGTATCTTGCTATTCCGTTATTGTATTCGTAGGTATAGCGCATATAAAGCCTGTTGTCATACCAGTTTAAAAGATCTCGCAAAAGATACTCCTTTGCCTCTGCGGAATTTTCGTCAAGCTTCATTTCAACGATGGAGCATACTCTTTTTCCGGTAAAGGAGGTGTCGCTTAAAAATTCGTCTATCGGGCTGATTTCGGATTTTTCCTGCGTAACTTCTTTTGACACGGTGTTTATTCCGTACAGATAGTTGTTTAAATCTTCTTCGGTAAAGCGCCATTGCCCGCCTAACTTGCTTCCTTTAAGGGTTCCGTCTTTTAAATGATTTCTTAAGGTTCTTGTTGTAAGCGACGTCATTTCGGATACGTCGCCTAA
>CAKSBK010000181.1 GCA_934438035.1 uncultured Christensenellaceae bacterium | reverse complement strand
GTGCTGTTGATGTTCGACGCTATGCGGGAATTTACCGAGGAGGACGCGGCGCTTTATAAAGAGGTTTCGGGCTGCGGCGTTAAAACCTGCGTGCTTTTAAACAAGGTCGACGGAAAAACGGTTACGACCTCTGAAGAAATTATAAACAGAACGGGGCAAGAGCCCCTGGAAATTTCCGCAAACACGGGCAAAAACGTAGACGTGCTTTTAAAACGCATATATTCTCTTCTTTTAAGCGAAGGCGCGGACGACGAGGGGATAATAATAACGAGCGCAAGGCATAAAAACGCTCTTTTAAACGCAAGGACGTCTCTTGCGGACGCAGTTGCCGCAATAGACAGCTTTATAGACCTTGATTGCATGAGCATAGATTTGCGCGCGGCTTGGCAGAGCCTGGGGGAAATTACGGGAGTCTGCCTTGCGGAGGATATTGTAGACAGAATATTTACCAAATTCTGCCTGGGAAAGTGAGGAAAGATAATGACGACGTACGACGGAGGAAGCTATGACGTTATAGTTGCGGGTGCGGGGCATGCCGGCTGCGAAGCGGCGCTTGCTTCTGCAAGAATGGGCTTAAACACTCTTCTTTTGACGATAAATCTTGACGGAATTGCGCTTATGGCGTGTAACCCGGCGATAGGAGGAACGGCAAAGGGGCATCTCGTAAGAGAGGTAGACGCTCTCGGCGGTCAGATGGGAAGAACCATAGACGAGACGTTTATACAGATAAAAATGCTTAACACCGCAAAGGGTCCCGCTGTGCAGTCTCTTCGCGCGCAGGCGGATAAAAAGGCGTATCAGGCGAGCATGAAGCATACGCTTGAAAATACGGACAACTTAAGCGTGAGAATGGCGGAGGTTGTGTCTTTAATTGAAAAGGGCGGCAAAATATGCGGCGCGGTTACCGCCTGCGGCGCAAGGCTCTATTGCAGGGCGATTGTTCTTGCAACGGGAGTATATTTAAAAAGCCGCTGTATAATAGGAGAATACAGCTATGAGGGAGGACCCTCCGGGCTTATGCCGGCAACGGGGCTTTCTCATGTGCTAGGGGATTTGGGCTTTGAGCTTAGGCGCTTTAAGACGGGAACTCCCGCAAGGGTCGATAAGAGAAGCATTGATTTTTCAAAGACTATTCCCGAATACGGAGATGAAAAAATAGTTCCCTTCTCCTTTATGGATAAGGACATAGTAAGAAAGCAGGTTCCCTGTTATTTAACCTATACGAACGAGCGCACTCACGAAATAATAAGAAACAATATACACCGCTCTCCCCTGTTTTCCGGCAGTATTAAGGGAACGGGCCCGAGATATTGCCCCTCTATTGAAGACAAGGTGGTTAAATTCCCGGATAAGGAGCGCCATCAGCTGTTTTTGGAGCCGGAGGGCTTAAACACAAACGAGATATACGTTCAGGGGATGAGCTCTTCTCTTCCCGAGGAGGTGCAGGTAGCGCTATACAGAACCGTGCCCGGTCTTGAAAACGCAAGGTTTATGCGCACGGCGTATGCCATAGAATACGACTGCATAAATCCGCTGCAAATGAAATCAAGCTTAGAGATAAAGCATATCCCGGGAATTTTTACCGCAGGGCAGATTAACGGAACGTCGGGCTACGAAGAGGCGGCGGCGCAGGGAATTATAGCGGGAATAAATGCGGCGCTGTACGTTTTGGGAAAAGCCCCCGTGGTTTTGGGAAGAGACGAAGCGTATACGGGCGTTTTGATTGACGACCTTGTAACAAAGGGAACAAACGAGCCGTATAGAATGATGACCTCCCGCGCCGAATACCGCCTGCTCCTGCGGCAGGACAATGCGGACGAGCGCTTAACGCAGATAGGAAGAGACGCGGGGCTTGTTACGGACGAACGCTACGACGTCTTTATGAAAAAGAAAGAGGCCGTTTTAAACGAGCTTAACCGGGCGCAGTCTACATTCGTAAAGCCCACCTCCGCTTTAAACGAGTATCTTGTTAAAAAAGGTCAGCCCAAGGCGGAGCGCTCTTTAAGCGTTGCCGAGCTTTTAAGAAGGCCGGGCGTGGAGTATTCCGATTTGCAGGAGTTTTTTGACGCCGGGCTTACGGACGAAGAGCATATAAAAAGTCTGCAAACGCAGATAAAATACGAGGGATATATAAAAAAGCAAAAGGCGGCGGTTGAAAAATTCAGGGCGATGGAAAACAAGCGCCTGCCGGAGGATATTAATTACGGCGACATCTCCGGATTAAGGCTGGAGGCAAAAGCAAAGCTTGAGCAGGTGCGCCCGGATAATATCGGCAGAGCCGCGAGAATTTCCGGAGTATCCCCCGCGGATATATCCGTGCTTTTGGTATATCTTGAAAAAATAAGGAGGCAGAAATGACCGGCGTTTTCGACGAGATTTTAATTGCGGCGGGAATGGGTTCCGCAAAAGAGGATATGCGCAGATATGCCGAGCTTCTTACGGAAAAAAATAAGGTTATGAACCTGACGAGGATTACGGACGAGGCGGAGATGGCAAAAAAGCATTTTGTCGATTCCGCACACCCCGAGATATGCTCCGTTATTAATAAGGGAGCGAGTGTGATAGACGTGGGCACGGGAGGCGGCTTTCCCGGAGTTCCTCTTAAGCTTATGCGCCCGGATATCGATATTACCTTTCTTGAGGCCGTAAGAAAAAAGCTGGATTTTGTAAAAGAGTCTTTAGAGAGCATGAATATAGAAGCCTCTTACGTAAACAAAAGAGCGGAGGAGGCTTCGGAATATTTTAACAAATTTGACGTTGTGGTTTCGAGAGCGGTCGCTTCTCTTCCTGTGCTTTTGGAGCTGTGCTTTTCTTTTTGCAAAAAAGGCGGGAAAATAATTGCGTATAAAGGCGCTTTCGGAGAAGAGGAGCTTCAAAATTCCTCAGAGGCGCTTAAAAAGCTTTCCCTTAAGTTTTTGGAAAAGAGAGATATAGAGGTTGACGGCGCATCTCATTGTATACTCGTTTTTGAGAGAAAAACGCTTAATGCGCCGGGGTATCCGAGGGCTTATGCGAAGATAAAAAAGAGACCTCTCGCCGGAACAGGCGAACAACTTACGCGCTCCCGCTGAAAGCGGAAGCGCTTTTAAAGTTCGCCGTTCCGGCTCTTCCGAAAAAAGTCTCGTCGTCGCTCCCGTAAAAATAACTATCGCTTTCGCTCGGTTATTTTTACTTCGCTCGACTACCAACTTTTTTCGGTAAAGCGTTTTTCGCTTTGCTCAAAACGCAAACGCTCGGAACTTCTGTTTGAGGGGAACGGGAAGCTTTGAGCTTCTTTTCGTCGCAATAAGTCCTTTTAGCTAGGGGCGGTCTTTTGCCCGCCCCTTAGCCCTACGGACT
>CAKSBK010000180.1 GCA_934438035.1 uncultured Christensenellaceae bacterium | reverse complement strand
CTTGCGGAACCGTCTCCCGGTTTATTTGCGTAAACGCAGGAACCGAACTGTGTGTTATTTATAAGCTCTGCTTTATCGCCGACTTTATTAAGAACGTCCAAAATCTCCTGCGGCATTTCTCCCGAAACTCTTTTTTCTTCCTGTGCCGCAACCGCCTTTGACCTGCCGACATATTCGGGAACTCTTCTTGAAAGGGTAAACTCCGCAAGCCTTAAGGGGTTGCTTCTGTACGAAGACGTTTCTCCCGAGGGAATGAGCTCGTCCGTAGTCGTAACGGGGTCTTTAATAACCGCCGCAAGCTTTAAAAGCATGTTTTGCGCAAGAGGATATATCTTAGGCCAATCCGTAATGTTGGGCCCTAAAATAAGCTCGGTTTCCGGCTTTGCGTTTTTATAGCCGTAATAAATCCTGTGCTCGTAAACGCTCTTATCAAACTTATATTCGTGCTTGTTATAATTATAATCAACATCTGTGGCCGCCGTTATTATACCGCCGTTTGCAGCTGTTGCCGCAATGCTTCTTGCGTCCATAAGCGCAACGCAGGAAAGCTGCCCTTCGCCGGGTTTGCTGCCCTCTCTGTTGGGGAAGTTTCTCGTCGTGTGACGTAAAGAAAGGCCGTTATTTGCGGGAACGTCTCCCGCGCCGAAGCAGGGTCCGCAAAAAGAGGGCTTTATAACTGCGCCTGCCTCTAAAAGCTTTTCCGTCGCGCCGATTCTCGTAAGCTCCAAAGAAACGGGTACGCTCGTGGGGTAAACGTTTAAGCTGAAATATCCGTTCCCCGTGCTTTTTCCGTTAAGCATCTGCGCCGCCTCGTCTATATTGTCAAAAAGTCCGCCGGAGCAGCCCGCTATAACGCCCTGGCTTGCCATAACTCCGTTCTTTAAAACCTTATCCGTAAGCTTAAGCGCGCAGCCCGGGAACTTCTTTTTCGCCTCTTCTTCAACGCCTGCCAAAAGCTCCTTGGCGTTTTCGTTAAACTCGTGAACGGTATACACGTTAGAGGGATGGAAGGGAAGAGCTATCATAGATTCTATCTTTGATAAATCAAGCTCTATCATTGAATCGTAATATGCTGCAAAATCCGGCTTAAGCTCCTTATAATCCTGCTGTCTTCCGTGTATTTTATAGTAGTTCTCTATTTCTTCGTCCGTCTGCCAAATTGAAGTTAAGCAGGTTGTCTCCGTCGTCATAACGTCAATTCCGTTTCTGAAATCCGCAGGCAGTGAAGAAATTCCGGGACCCACAAACTCCATAACCTTGTTTTTAACAAAGCCGGAGGCAAAAGTCGCCTTAACAATAGCAAGCGCAACGTCGTGCGGGCCTACTCCCTTTTTAGGCGAGCCGGTAACGTAAACCAACACTACCTGCGGCATGTTTATGTCATAAGTATGCTCCAGAAGCTGTTTAACAAGCTCGGGGCCGCCCTCTCCCACGCCCATGGTGCCTAAAGCGCCGTAGCGCGTATGCGAATCCGAGCCTAAAATCATAGCGCCGCCCTTTGTAAGCTCCTCTCTCGCATAAGAGTGAATTACGCTCTGGTTTGCGGGAACGTATATTCCGCCGTATTTTTTAGCCGCGGAAAGACCGAAAACGTGGTCGTCTTCGTTTATGGTTCCGCCAACGGCGCAAAGGCTGTTATGGCAGTTTGTAAGCGCATAGGGTATGGGGAACTCCTTTAACCCGCCGACTCTTGCCGACTGTATAATTCCCACGTATGTTATATCATGCGAAACGAGCGCGTCAAATTTAATTTTAAGCTGCTTATCGTTTCCGGAAGTGTTGTGCGCCGTAAGCATTTTATAGGCAATGGTGCCTTTTTTTGCCTGCTCGGCGCTGACATCTGCGGTTTTTTGCGGTTTTCCGTCAATAAGGAAAACTCCGTTTTCGTGTAGTTTAATCATGCTTCCTCCGAATAATAAAATTTATCCATGCCGTAAAAACGGCGTACATTCTTTTATGCGTCAATCCTCTATATATACCCTTTTCATCACGACGGGCTCAATCGGTCTGTCGTTAAATCCCGTAGGAACAGAGGCTATTTCGTCAACAACTTCAATTCCCTCGGCGACATGTCCGAAAGCGGCATATGAACCGTCAAGGTGGGGCGCGTCCTCATGCATTATAAAAAACTGCGAGCCTGCGGAATTTGGGTCCATCGCCCTTGCCATGGATATAACGCCTCTCGTGTGCTTTATAGGGTTAGCTATTCCGTTTGCGGCAAATTCGCCCGTTATGCCGTAGCCCGGACCGCCCATGCCCGTTCCGTCCGGGTCTCCGCCCTGAATCATAAATCCGGGGATTATTCTGTGAAAAGTAAGCCCGTCGTAAAATCCCTTTTTAACGAGCTTTAAAAAGTTTTCAACTGTTTTAGGCGCCGCTTTTTCGTCAAGCTCCAGCTTTATAACGCCGCCGTTTTCCATTTCTATTACTACCATATTTTTTCTCCTTAAATTTATTTTACAAGAAGCGCTTCTTTGTAATCTATCGTGTTTTCATAAAGCGCCCTTCCAATTACCGCTCCGCAGGCTCCCGTTCCTCTTATGGCTACAATGTCGTCTATAGTATGTATACCTCCCGAAACAACAACGTTCATCCACGTTCTTTTTATTATTTCTTCCGTTCTTTCAAAATTAGGTCCTTCAAATGTTCCGTCTCTTAAAACATCGGTGTAAATAATGGTGTCTATTCCTATGTTATGCATTTCAAGCGCAAAATCCGAGGCTTTTAAGTCGCTTACGTCCGTTCTTCCTCTTTTGGTCACTTTTCCGTCTTTTGCGTCAATAGATACTATAATTCTGTCCCCGTAAAGACTTCTCGCTCTTGCAACCTCGTCAGTCTGTTCAACCGCCATGGTTCCTATAATAAGCCTGGAAACGCCTATTTCGTCAAAGCTTCTTTCAATAGAGACCCTGTCTCTTATTCCTCCGCCGAACTGAACGGGGATTTTCAATTCCTTAACTATTCTCTTAATCAGCTCGTAGTTGGTATTCTCCCCCTCGATAGCCGCGTTAAGGTCTACTATATGAACGCAGGGCGCCCCCAAATCTTCCCACTTAAGCGCCCATTCAAGAGGATCTCCGTAATCTTCAAACTGATCCGGGTCCTTTTTCATTCTCACGCATTTTCCGTTTAATATATCTATACCGGGGTATATTTTCATAGCCGCCTCCGCATTTTTCTTTTTTATAGAATTATAACATATTTTCGGCTTATTAAAAAGAGGAATAACACGATATCGCTATTTTTTAAAAATCAGGTTGACAACTGTTTTTCTTTAGTGTAGAATAAATAAACGTTGGGAGCATAGCTCAGCTGGGAGAGCATCTGCCTTACAAGCAGAGGGTCACAGGTTCGAGCCCTGTTGTTCCCAC
>CAKSBK010000179.1 GCA_934438035.1 uncultured Christensenellaceae bacterium | reverse complement strand
TTTAAACGTTTCCATAGAGGCGATGAGAGGCGAGGTATTGCTTCATCTTCTTGAAAAAGAGGGAATAGCGATAAGCACGGGCTCGGCATGCTCCTCAAAAAAGAAAAAGCAATCGAGAATACACGCTCATTTAAAGCTTTCAAGGGAGCTTGAGGAGGGCGTTATAAGAATAAGCAGCTGTCCGTATAACACCTGCGAGGAGGCGGAGCGCACGCTTCTTGCGATAAATTCCGCCCTTAAAAACTACAGAAGATTTATAAGGAGATAAAAAATGTCTAAGGTAATACTTATAAGATACTGCGAAATACATTTAAAAGGGCAAAACAGACCTTATTTTGAAAGGCTTCTCGTAAACGCCGTTAAGGGCGCAATGAAATGCTTTCCGGAAGCTAAGGTTGAAAGAGGAGAGGGAAGATATTTTGTCACGGGAATTAAGGACGAGGAGTTTTCTTGTGCGATTGACAAATTGACTCGTGTTTTCGGAATCCATTCTATAAGCCCGGCTGTGGAGCTTTCAAAGGATATCGACGATGTGTATGCGGCGGCGGTTTCGGAAATGGGAGAATATCTTAAAAAGTATAAGCGCTCTTCTACGACCTTTAAGGTTGAGACAAAGCGTGCGGATAAGAGATTTCCCTATAATTCAATGCAGTTTTCCGCAATGGTGGGCGAAAAGCTTTTAGAGGCGTATCCCGAGCTTAAGGTTGACGTGCATAAGCCGGAATTAAAGCTCTATGTCGAAATAAGAGAAAAAGCGTATGTTTACTGTGACGTAATAATGGGTCAGGGAGGAATGCCTTTAGGCTCTAACGGAAAAGCGCATCTTCTTCTTTCGGGAGGAATTGACAGCCCCGTTGCAGGTTACATGATAGCCAAAAGAGGCGTAAGAATAGAGGCGGTGCATTATGAAAGCTTCCCCTATACGTCCGAGAGAGCAAAGGAAAAGGTCATAGAGCTTGCGAGAATACTTACGGATTATACCGGACCCATAAAGCTGCATATAGTTAATTTCACAAAAATTCAGACGGATATTTATGAAAAATGCCCGGAGGAAATGCTTACGGTAATTATGCGCCGGTTTATGATGAAAATTGCGGAGCGCATAGCCAAAGAAAATAGAGGGCAGGCGCTTATTACGGGGGAAAGCATAGGTCAGGTTGCAAGCCAGACTATAGAGAGCTTAAACGTAACGAACAGCGCGGTTGATATGCCTGTTTTCCGTCCTCTTATAGGAATGGATAAAATTGAAATAATGGAGCGCGCGCAAAAGCTCGGAACATATGAAACCTCTATTTTGCCGTATGAAGACTGCTGCACGGTATTCGTACCCAAGCACCCTACGACAAGACCTAAGCTCGAGAACATTCTTGCCGCAGAAAAAGCGCTGCCAGTTGAAGAAATGATAGAAGAGGCGCTTTCAAATGTTGAAACTATACTCGTCACAGGTGAGGAGTAATAAATTTTTGGAGAGTACAAATGGAAACTAAAACAAAAAAGGGAGTTAAGTATTGGCTTAACAGGTATTTCGTAGAGGCGATGAGCGCAATGGCGTTAGGACTTTTTTCATCGCTTATAATAGGACTCATTATTTCGCAGATAGGAAAACTGACGGGGTGGGAGTTTTTAACGACAATTTCGGAGGTTCTTTCCGCAAGCTCGCCCGTAATCGGCGCGGCGATAGGCGTAGCCATCGCTTGGGGGTTAAAGGAAAGACCGCTTGTGGTATTTTCCTGTGCTGCGGTAGGTGCGCTCGGCTACAGCCTGGGCGGTCCCGTAGGGGCGTATATAGGGGCGACCTTCGGTGCGGAGATAGGTCAGCTTGTTGCGGGAAAAACTCCCGTAGACATAATAGTTACGCCTATAGTAACCATTATTTCGGGAGGAGTCATTGCGATATTGGTAGGACCGCCGATAAACAGCTTTATGACGTGGCTGGGGCAGGTTATAATGAGCGCAACGGAGCTTGCGCCGCTTCCTATGGGAATAGTAATTTCCGTAATAATAGGAATGGCGTTAACTGCGCCGATTTCTTCCGCCGCAATATGCATAATGCTTGACCTTTCGGGGTTAGCTGCGGGAGCGGCGGTTGTCGGATGCTGTGCAAATATGGTGGGCTTTGCGGTTATGAGCGTAAAAGATAACGGTTGGGGAAGTCTTCTTTCAATAGGAATAGGAACTTCAATGCTGCAATTCGGAAATATATTAAGAAGGCCGCAGCTTTGGATTCCGCCTATTTTGACATCTGCAATTTTAGGGCCGATATCAACCTGCGTTTTTAAGATGACAAACGTTGCTTCGGGAGCGGGCATGGGCACAAGCGGTCTTGTAGGTCAGTTCGGAGCTTTTTCGGCAATGTCGGAGAGCATAGGCTTTGTGCCTACTCTTTTAGAGGTGCTTCTAATGCACTTTATTCTTCCTGCCGCTCTCACGTTCGGCTTCTATATTCTTCTTAAGAAGATAGGATGGATTAAGGACGGAGATTTGAAGCTTAAGGAGATAAAATAACCTCGTCGGAACCGGCGAACATCTTACGCGTTTCCGCTTTCAGCGGAAGCGCTTTTAAAGTTCGCCGTTCCGGCTCTTCCGAAAAAAGTCTCGTCGTCGCACCAAACGCCGCGCTTACGCTTTCCCGCTAAAGGCGGAAAAGCTCTTATGCGGCGTTGCCGCTCCTCTTCCGCCCAAAGGCACGGCTACACTAATTGCAAAAAACGGTCGCTCTGCTCGGTTTTTTGCAAAACGTTTGCCTACCACCTTTGTGCGGTTAAACGCCTGACGGCGTTTTTTTTGTTTCGGATGCACTAGAACTTTTTTCGGTAAAGCGTTTTTCGCGCTGCTCAAAACGCGAACGCTCGGAGCTTTTGCTTGCAAAAAAAATAAAAGTTTTGAACTTCTTTTTTATGTTTTACATTTCATAAGCGCCTACGGCGCGCGTCTGAACGGGCGAACATCTTACGCGTTTCCGCTTTCAGCGGAAGCGCTTTTAAAGTTCGCCGTTCCGGCTCTTCCGAAAAAAAGTACGTCTGCGTTCATACGTGAAAAACTATCGCTCCGCTCAGTTTTTCACGGCTCACTTGACTACCGCTTTTTTTCGGTTATGCGTTTTTCGCGCTGCTCAAAACGCGAACGCTCGGAGCTTTTGCTTGCAAAAAAAATAAAAGTTTTGAACTTCTTTTTTATGTTTTACATTTCATAAGCGCCTACGGCGCGCGTCTGAACGGGCGAATATCTTACGCGTTTCCGCTTTCAGCGGAAGCGCTTTTAAAGTTCGCCGTTCCGGCTCTTCCGAAAAAAGTCCCGTCGTCGCACCAAACGCCGCGCTTACGCTTTCCCGCTAAAGGCGGAAAAGCTCTTATGCGGCGTTGCCGCTCCTCT
>CAKSBK010000178.1 GCA_934438035.1 uncultured Christensenellaceae bacterium | reverse complement strand
AGCTTGCGGTGATAAAGGCGTATGATTTTTACGGAGAGCTTTATTATGCGCTTATAATGCTTGCGGTTTTGTTCATAGCTTTTCTGATTGTGCTTTTTATACTGTCGGGAAGAAAAAGGGCGGCGCTTAAGGTTTACGCTGCGGCGCTTGCGGCGGATATGCTTGCGCTGTTTATGTTTTCGGAGGAGTTTTCCGCACCTGCGTTCGGCGTTCTCTCGCATTTTGCGGCATTGTTTTTTGCATTCGGCGCGCTTGCGTATAATCCTAAGCCCGTAAAAAAGAATACTTTAGAAAATAAGCCTTACGCCAAAAACGCTTCCGAGGTGCTTCACGAGCAGGAGACGAAGCGCGTGAAGAGGGAAAACTATGCGCCGATTCGCACGGCGAAGGGCGAAAAGGTCAACAAAAAAAGGACATATGACCCGTTAAGCTCGGACGCGCACACTATAGATATAGACGCATATAACGAGATGACCAAAAGGCACAGGGTGGAGCTTTAGAAAGAATTGCAAAAAAACCATGCAAAAAAACCGTTTTGTTGTATATGCAACATACAAACATTACGGGAAAATTTTATAATAGTATCGTAAGGTTAGCGAAAAAGCTTTTGTTAAGCGGTTTTTGGAGGTTTTGGATAAAAATCGGCAGACGGGAGATTCGTTGACATTCAGATAAATTTGTGATACAGTTTTAACGAACTGAATTTATGTTTTGGAAGGTGATTTTATGCGAAACGAATGGAAAAATTTTGTAGGCGGTTTATGGGAAAACGAAGTAAACGTCAGAGACTTCATCCAGAGAAACTATACTCCCTATGAGGGCGATAGCTCCTTCCTTGAAGGTCCGACGCAGGACACCACAGACCTTTGGAACCAGGTAATGGAGCTTTCTAAGCAGGAGAGGGAAGCAGGCGGCGTGCTTGATATGGACACTAAGGTAGTATCCACAATCACTTCTCACGGCCCCGGTTATCTTAACAAGGACAAGGAAAAGATAGTCGGCTTCCAGACGGATAAGCCCTTTAAGAGATCTCTCATGCCTTACGGCGGCATAAGAATGGCTAAGCAGGCGTGCGCGGATAACGGCTACACCGTTGATCCCGAAATAGAAAAATTCTTTACTATCCACAGAAAGACACACAATGCAGGCGTTTTCGACGTATATACCGATGAAATGCGCCGCTGCAGATCTAACCACATCATCACCGGTCTTCCCGACGCATACGGCAGAGGCCGTATCATAGGCGACTACAGAAGAGCCGCTCTCTACGGTGTTGATTATTTAATCGAAGACAAAAAACAGCAGAAAAATTCCTGCGGCTCCGTTATGACGGACAGCGTTATAAGAGACAGAGAGGAATTTTCCGAGCAGATCAGAGCTCTTGAAGAGTTAAAGAAGCTGGCTGAGATTTACGGCTGCGACATCTCCAAGCCCGCAAGCGACGTTAAAGAAGCTATTCAGGCGCTTTATTTCGCATATCTCGCTGCGGTTAAGGAGCAGAACGGCGCCGCAATGTCTTTAGGCAGAACCTCTACATTCCTTGATATCTATGCGGAGAGAGACTTAAAGAGCGGCAAATATACCGAAAAAGAGATTCAGGAATTTATCGATCAGTTCATAATGAAACTGCGTCTCGTTAAATTCGCAAGAACTCCCGATTATAACCAGATTTTCGCAGGCGACCCGACGTGGGTAACCGAGTCTATCGGCGGTATGGGCGTTGACGGCAGAACAATGGTAACAAAGATGAGCTACCGTTATTTACAGACGTTAAATAACATCGGAACCGCTCCCGAGCCGAACATGACTATTCTTTGGTCTACAAGACTTCCCGAAAACTGGAAGAAGTTCACAACGGGTATCTCCATAAAGCACTCCGCAATACAGTATGAGAACGACGACCTTATGAGACCTACTCACGGCGACGATTACGGCATTGCGTGCTGCGTATCTTCCATGAAGATCGGTAAGGAAATGCAGTTCTTCGGCGCAAGAGCAAACCTCGCAAAGTGCTTGCTTTACGCTATAAACGGCGGTGTTGACGAAATAACGGGCGTTCAGGTCGCTCCTAAATTCGTTCCCGTTACCTCAAACGACGCTCTTGATTACGACGACGTAATGGCTAAGTATGAGAATATGATGAGCTGGCTTGCGGGCGTATATGTAAACACGTTAAACGTAATTCACTATATGCACGACAAGTATTGCTATGAGAGACTTCAGATGGCTCTTCATGACAAGAACGTAACCAGATGGTTTGCTACGGGCGTTGCGGGTCTTTCCGTTGTTGCGGATTCTCTTTCCGCTATCAAATACGCTAAAGTATACCCCGTTAGAAACGAAAACGGCGTTGTTGTAGATTACAGAACCGAGGGAGATTTCCCGAAGTACGGCAACGACGACGACAGAGTAGACTCCATTGCGCACGATATTCTTCATAAGTTCATATGCATGTTAAGAGAGCATCAGACCTATAGAAACGGTATCGCTACGACCTCCGTTCTTACAATAACCTCTAACGTAACCTACGGAAAGAACACCGGCTCTACGCCCGACGGCAGAAAGAAGGGTCAGCCCTTTGCTCCCGGCGCAAACCCGATGCACGGCAGAGATAGAAACGGCGCGGTTGCTTCCCTCGCTTCCGTTGCGAAGCTCAACTGGGAGGACGCTCAGGACGGTATTTCAAACACCTTCTCCATCGTTCCCGACGCTCTCGGAAAAGCGGAGAATGAAAAGGAAAATAACCTTGTCGGCATGATGGACGGCTATATCAAGAAGGGCGGCTTCCACTTAAACGTTAACGTATTTAACCGCGATACTCTTCTTGACGCTCAGAAGCACCCCGAGAAGTATCCTCAGCTTACAATCCGCGTTTCCGGTTATGCCGTAAACTTCATCAAGCTTACAAAAGAGCAGCAGGACGACGTTATTGCAAGAACCTTCCACGAGAGAATGTGATATGAAAGGGCGCATCCACTCCCTTGAATCTTTCGGAACGGTAGACGGTCCGGGAATAAGAGTTGTGGTGTTTTTCCAGGGCTGCCCAATGCGCTGCGCGTATTGCCATAATCCCGATACATGGGACGTAAACGGCGGCGAGCTTATGGAGGCGGAGGACATTATACAAAGAGTGGTAAGAAATAAAGAGTTTTACACCACCGGCGGCTTAACGGCTACCGGCGGTGAGCCTCTTGTTCAGATTGACTTTCTTACCGAGCTTTTTACGCTTGCAAAGCAAAACGGAATACACACAAACCTCGATACCTCGGGAATAACCTTTACTCCTGCAAATAAAGAGAAGTTTGACAAGCTTATGGAGGTTACGGATCTTGTTATGCTCGATATAAAACATATAGATCCCGAAGAGCATATTAAGC
>CAKSBK010000177.1 GCA_934438035.1 uncultured Christensenellaceae bacterium | reverse complement strand
TAATAGCGCAGAGAATTTCCTCCGTTATGGATGCGGATAAGATACTCGTGCTTGACGGCGGAAGAGTAAGCGCATTCGGAACTCACGAGGAGCTTATGAAGACAAGCGAAATATATAAAGAGGTTTATGAAAGCCAGATGAAGGGCGGTGATTTTGATGAGGCCTAACGGTGGTGCGGCGGCAAGAAGAGGCGGCAGAGCGAAGATAACCAAAAATACCGGAGTTACGTTAAAGCGGCTGTTCTCTTATATATTTAAAAATTACAAGGGCAGGTTTGTGCTTGTAATAATATGCATACTTTTAAGCGCGGTTGCGAGCGTTGCAAGCTCTATGTTTATAAAAACGCTTATAGATACGTATATAGAACCGCTTATAGGCGTGCCTAACCCGGATTTTTCCGGTCTTTTGCAGGCGATTTTAATGATGGCGGTGCTGTTTGTTGTGGGAATAGCGGCTACGTTTACTTATACAAGAACGATGGTAACTATTTCACAGGGTATATTGCGCACTATAAGAGTGGATATGTTTTCCAAGCTGCAGACCTTGCCTATACGTTATTTTGACACGAATTCGCACGGCGATATAATGAGCCGCTTTACGAACGACACGGACACTTTAAGACAGATGATTTCGCAGTCGATACCGCAGTTTTTAAACTCCGCCGTTACGATAGTCGCCGTGTTCTTCGCAATGCTTTATACGAGCGTCTGGTTAACGCTTTTCGTGCTGGCGTTTTTGGTAATTATGCTTATGGTTACGGCAAAGGTAGGCGGAAAATCCGGCAAATACTTCGTAAAGCAGCAGAGCTCTTTGGGAGATGTTAACGGCTACATTGAAGAGATGATAAACGGTCAAAAGGTCGTTAAAGTGTTTAACCATGAAAGAAAGTGCGAAGAGGAGTTTGACGTTAAAAACGAGCAGCTTAAAAATAACGCGACGCAGGCGAATAAGTTTGCAAACATACTTATGCCTATACTTATGAACCTCGGAAATCTGCAGTATGTTCTTATCGCAATTTTGGGAGGTGCGCTTGCTTTAGGAGGAGTCGGAGGCTTAACGCTTGGCGCGATAGCGTCGTTTATGACTTTGTCAAAATCCTTTACGCAGCCCATAAACCAGGTTTCCCAGCAGCTTAATTCAATAGTTATGGCTCTTGCGGGCGCAGAGAGAATATTTAATCTTATGGATGAAAAGGCGGAGACGGACGACGGATACGTTACTCTTGTTAACGCCGTAAAGGATGAAAACGGGGTTATAACGGAAAGCGAAAAGAGAACCGGGCTTTGGGCTTGGAAGCATCCTCATCAGGCGGACGGAAGCGTTACCTATACCGAGCTTAAGGGCGACGTTAGGCTTGTAGACGTGGATTTCGGTTATGTTCCGGAAAAAATAGTGCTTCACGACATAAATATATATGCGGAGCCGGGGCAGAAGATTGCTTTCGTCGGCGCAACGGGCGCGGGGAAAACTACCATAACAAACCTTATTAACAGGTTTTACGACATCGCAGACGGAAAAATCCGTTATGACGGAATTAACATAAACAAGATTAAGAAGGCGGACTTGCGGCGTTCTTTGGGAGTGGTGCTTCAGGAGGTAAATCTCTTTACCGGAACCGTTATGGAGAATATAAGGTTCGGTAAGCTTGACGCAACGGACGAAGAGGTTATTTCCGCCGCAAAGCTTGCAAACGCACACGACTTTATAATGAGGCTGCCGAAGGGCTACGACACTATGCTTACGGGCGACGGCTCAGAGCTTTCTCAGGGTCAAAGACAGCTTATATCAATTGCAAGGGCTGCCGTTGCGGATCCTCCGGTAATGATTTTGGACGAGGCGACCTCTTCAATTGACACGAGAACTGAAAAGCTCGTTCAGGAGGGTATGGACAGATTGATGAAGGGCAGGTCTGTTTTTGTAATAGCTCACAGGCTTTCCACCATAATGAATTCAGACGTGATTATGGTTCTTGAAAAGGGAAGGATTATAGAGCGGGGAACTCACGACGAGCTTATAGCCGCTAAGGGAAAGTATTATCAGCTTTATACGGGAAATTTTGAGCAAAACGCTTAATTTAAAAACCTCCGAAGTAAAAACGGAGGTTTTTTAGTGCAAAAGCATTGACCTAAAGTCAGCTTTATGTATTACTATTATATTAACAAGCTAAAGGAGGCGTGTTAAATGATTTATAAGGATTTTGCAGGTTTAAAGCTTTCGGAGCTGGGGCTCGGAACTATGCGTTTACCCGTTGTGGACGGACAGTATTCTCATATTGACAGACAGGAGCTTAAAAAGATGGTTAAATACGCCATGGATAACGGCGTGAACTATTTTGACACGGCATACGGCTATCATGACGGAGATTCGGAAAGCGCAATAGGCGAGGCTTTAAGAGATTACCCGAGAGAGAGCTACTATTTAGCGGATAAATTCCCGGGCTACGACCTTTCTTATATGGATAAGGTTGAAGAAGTATTTGAAGAGCAGCTTAGAAGAACGGGCGCGGGTTATTTTGATTTTTATATGTTCCATAACGTATACGAAAAGAACGTAGACCCTTATCTTGACGAAATATACGGCATATTCGAATATCTTATGAAGCAGAAGGAAAACGGGAGAATAAAGCACCTCGGTTTTTCCGCTCACGGAAGACTTGACGTTATTGAAAAGCTTTTGGACGCTTACGGAGAGCATATGGAATTTTGCCAGCTGCAGATAAACTACGTCGACTGGGAATTTCAGCAGGCGAGAGAGAAGCTTGAGCTTTTAAAGAGCAAAAACATACCCGTTTGGGTAATGGAGCCCGTAAGAGGAGGAATGCTTGCAAGCCTCTCAAAAGAAAACGAGAGCATGCTTAAGAAATTAAGACCGGAGGAAAGCGTATGTTCCTGGGCCTTCAGATTTTTACAGGGGCTTTCCGGCGTAGGGGTGATTCTCTCCGGAATGAGCAACATGGAGCAGCTTAAAGAGAATATCGATATCTTTAAAGAGAACAAGCCTCTTACGCAAAAGGAAAACGAAGCTGTGTTCGCGATAGCCAAAAACATGCTTTCCGCGCAGACGCTTCCCTGCACGGCGTGCAGATATTGCACGGCGCATTGCCCTATGGAGCTTGATATACCTCTTCTTCTTTCGCTTTATAACGAGTATATCTTTACGGGCGGAGGATATTTGGCGCCCATGGCGGTTGACGCAATGGATGAAGACAAACGTCCCTCGGCATGTATAGGCTGCAAAAGCTGCGAGGCGGTATGTCCTCAGAGCCTCAAGATTTCAGAGGCGATGGAGGATTTCACAAATAAGCTCGGCGCTTCTCCGGAGATATAAGAAATGGAAAAAAGACAGTTGCCGCACGGCGGAAAAGATGAATGCTTCAGCGTCATAG
>CAKSBK010000176.1 GCA_934438035.1 uncultured Christensenellaceae bacterium | reverse complement strand
AGGTTAGCCACTTCAAGCGAATGCTTTAACACGTTTTGACCATAGCTCGTGCGGTAACGCAGTCTTCCCAAAAGCTTTATAAGTTCGGGATGCAGGTTATGGATTCCCATATCGAACGCTGCGTTTTCTCCCGCCTCTTTAATTTGCTGATCAACCTCTTTTCTTGCTTTGTTGACCATCTCTTCTATGCGTGCAGGATGAATTCTGCCGTCGATGATGAGCTTCTCAAGAGCAATTCTTGCGACCTCTCTTCTTACGGGATCAAAGCCCGAGAGGATAACTGCCTCCGGAGTATCATCGATTATCAAATCTATACCTGTAGCGGTTTCAAGAGCTCTTATATTTCTGCCCTCTCTGCCGATTATACGCCCTTTCATTTCATCGTTGGGGAGATTTACTACGGACACCGTAGACTCCGCAACATGATCCGCCGCGCACCTTTGTATCGCAAGCGATACTATATGCTTAGCTTTCTTTTCAGCCTCGTTCTTTGCCTTGGTTTCAATATCACGAAGCTTGACAGCCATATCATGGCGTGCCTCCTGCTCGACCTTCTCGAGTAAAAGCTCCTTTGCCTCGTCCTTTGTAAGCTCGGATATTCTTTCAAGCTCGGCAAGCTCTTTATCAAGAGACTTCTGAACCTCTTCTTTAATATCCGCAACCTCCTTTAAGCGCTTATTAAGCTGCTCTTCTCTCTGTTCGCAGGCTTCATACTTTTTCTCAAGATTCTCCTCTCTTTGAGTGAGTCTTCTTTCGAGCTTATTTTGTTCGTTACGTCTTTCCTTAGTTTCTTTGTCAAATTCTGTTCTAAGCTTATGGATCTCTTCTTTCGCCTGTAAAACGGTCTCTTTTCTGATTGTTTCCGCTTTTTTAGAAGCGTCTTCAATCATTTTCTGGACCGATTCTTCGGCTCGGCCTATCTTTTTCTCGGCAATATTTTTTCTGTATGCAAAGCCTACAAGCGCACCTATCGCAAGGCATACCACACCGATTAGGATATATAACCAGAGCAATCCTAACACCTCCTCTGACAGCGCAGCTGTCTATTTAATTTTCTTATAATATATTAAATCGACTTAAAGATCATAGCCAATTATACATATCTATTGTCTATTTTAAAACGTTATTAATTTAATGTCAATGCTTTATTCGCCCGTCGCCGCGCTTAAACCGGCAAGGTATCCCGTTGAAAAGGCAATCTGTAAATTAAAGCCCCCGGTATAGCCGTCAACGTCTATAACCTCGCCCGCAAAATATAAATTATCCGTCAAACGGCTTTTCATGGTTGCAGGGTCAATTTCTTTAACGCAGACTCCGCCTCTCGTTATAATCGCCTCTTTAACGCTGCGTTTTTCCTTAACCGTAAGCGTAAAGCTCTTTATCGCTAAAATGAGCCGCTGCCTCTCCTCTTTTGTTATATCGTGAACGAATTTTTCCGGGTCAAGCCCTGAATATTCCGTTATTACCCCGGCAAGACTTTTCGGCATTAACATAAAAAGAGCATTTTTAAGTCTTTTATTTTGCTCCTGTGAAAAATCCCTGACAATTCTCTTATCAAGCTTTTCCTCGCTTAATGCCGGTTTTAAATCAATAATAATTTTTGCATCGTTAAACCCTGACGGCAAATGCGCCGACGCCGAAAGCACAAGCGGCCCCGAAACCCCAAAATGAGTGAACAGCATTTCCCCCATTTCTGAATAAAGCTCTTTTTTACCGTTTTTAAGCGTCAGCTTTACGTTCTTTAAAGAAAGACCCTGCGCCGGCTTTATTAAATTCTGCTCGTTAACCGTAAGCGCAACCAGAGAACCCTCCGGCTTTATTATTTCATGACCCGCATTTTTCGCAAAAGCATATCCGTCGCCGGTGCTGCCCGTAAGAGGGTAAGATATTCCTCCTGTGCAGACTATTGTTTTGTCACAAAAAAACTTGCCGTTTTGCGTGTTAACGCCGCCAACGGCACCGTCTTTAAATATAAGGCTTTTAACCTTTGTGTTAAGCTTAACCTTAACGCCCGCCTTTTTCAGCATTTCTGCAAGCGTGCGTATTACGTCTGAGGACTTATCGGACTTAGGAAAGACTCTTCCGCCTCGCTCAACTTTAGTTACAAGTCCGTTTTCATTTAAAAGCGAAATAAGCATATCGTTTGTAAACGTATACAGCGCGGAATACAAAAACTTTTTATTTGTGGGAATATTATTAAAAAAGTCCTCCGTATCGCAGGCGTTCGTTATGTTGCATCTGCCCTTGCCCGTAATATAGAGCTTTTTGCCCAATTTTTCGTTCGCTTCAAAAAGCGTAACGTCAGCCCCGTTTTGCGCCGCAGCATACGCCGCAAGCATTCCCGAGGCGCCGCCGCCTATAACCGCTAATTTCATAGCCTGTCCTGCGGAGCGTCGTCCTTATGTATTATATCCATATCCTGCCTTGCATAGACCTTTTTTTCTCTCCATATGTTTTCCATCATGCTGAAATTGGAAATAAGTATATCCTTTTTGCGCAGGCCCAGCATTATTATAAGGGCGTTTATTATGCTTAACGGCGCAACAAGAGAATCCACAAAGGAATTCATATCGCTCTTTGTTAAAATGCAGTTATCCGCAACCTCGTAAAGCGGAGACATTTTATTGTCCGTTATGGTAACTATATTTGCGCCCATGGATTTTGCGAACTTAAGCCCCTCAACCGTTTGGCTCGAATATCTCGGGAAGCCTATGCCCACAACCACGTCGTCTTTTCCCGCGTGCATAAGCTGGGCGTATATATCCGAGGTTCCGACGGTAATAAGCTCCGGGCTTTCCATCATATAGCTCAAATAATAAACCAAAAACTGCGCGAGCTGAGCGCTGCTTCTGAAGCCGATTACAAAAATCTTTCTTGCCTTGCAGAGCAAATCTATAACGTTCATAAACGTAACCGTGTCAAGATTTTCCCTCGTCTCCTTTAAGTTTGTTATCTCCTGTTTTAAAACAGTATCTATTATTTTATCCGGATCAAGCCCCTCCATAAGATTAAGCCTTTGAACGCTTGTGAGTTTATTTTTAATAATCTCCTGCAAATTCTTTTGAAGCTCGGGGTACCCCTCGTATCCGAGCGCGCACGCAAAGCGCACTACCGTAGATTCGCTTACGCCAACGGTCTTCCCAAGAGTGCTCGCAGTCATGAAAGCCGCCTTGTCATAATTTTCCATTATGAAATTTGCAATCATTCTCTGGCATTTGCTCAAATCTTTTATCTGCTGTCCTTCAACGCCCGTAAGATCGGAAAAAATCATATTACCGCTCCGTTTATTAATATTAGGCGTCTATTAACGCCTCTATTATTATACTATCAGGCGAGCAAAAATGCAATTCAAATTTTGCATTCTTTCATTTTTAACTTGCATTTTTTATTTTACGGCGTTTTTAGAGACGTTTTTGCAATAAAAAACCGCACCGTATGAATTATAC
>CAKSBK010000175.1 GCA_934438035.1 uncultured Christensenellaceae bacterium | reverse complement strand
GAGTCATACATCATTATCTGACCCTTATATTTTTCGTTCCAAAGAATATCCCAGCTGTCAACAACGTCGTCTACAAGCTTTGTATTATATACGATGCCTACCGTTCCGTACATGTAAGGAATCGAATATTTGGAGCCTTCGTCAAACGTCCTTGAATCTGAAAGCTCTTTTACATATTTAAAGTTAGGGATATTGTCCAAATTGATTTCGCTTAACATATCCTCTTTTATCATTCTTTCAACAAGGTAATCGGAAGGAACGCACATGTCGTAGCCATTGTCCTCCGTAGAAAGAATCGCATACATTTCCTCGTTTGAAGTAACCTTTTTTTCAACGACCTTAATATTCTCATGCGTGCTGTTAAACTCGCTTAAGACATCGGGGTCAAGATATTCGCCCCAATTTAAAAGGGTAAGAGTAGTTGTGTTTGAAGAGCCGCAGCCTACCGCAGCAAGGCTCACCGCCGCAAACATTAAAACGGCTAAAAGCAATGTTAAAAATCTTTTCATTTAGCGTCCTCCGGTTCTATTATTTTTTGCAATATTATTTGATTTAACATTCATTATTATAAGCACCGTTATTATAAACACGAACATAACCGTGCACAGTGCGTTTATCACAGGGCGTATTCCCACTTTAGCCATGGAATAAATATATGTTGAAAGGTTGTTTACGTAACCCTGTGTGGAGAAAAACGATATTACAAAATCGTCGAAAGACATTGTAAACGCCATTACCGCTCCCGAAACTATTCCCGGCATAAGCTCGGGTATAAGCACCTTTCTTAAAGCATAAAGCGGAGTTGCTCCCATATCAAGCGCAGCCTCGTAAAGATTTTTATCAAGTGTGCGCAGACGCGGCATTACTGAAAAAATAACGTACGGTATATTAAAGGCGACATGCGCTATAAGAAGCGTTATATAGCCTCTCGGTATGCGTAAAAACAAAAACAGCAGCAGCATTGAAACGCCCGTAACTATATCCGCATTCATTATCGGAACATACGTTATGTTAGTTACTATCGCCTTTGTTCCCCTCTTATAATCGTTAATGCCTATAGCCGCTAAAGTACCTATAATAACCGCAATAAGCGAAGACAACACCGCTATACTCACGGTTACCCAAAGCGCCTCCATAAGCGTAGGGTCGTTAAACATCTGCGCATACCAGCTAAAGGAAAAGCCCTCCCATTTTGACATTGACGAGCCTGAATTAAATGAAAACACCATGAGCGTCAATATGGGAAGATATAAGAATATGAGAAGTATTGCCAGATAAAATCTCTTAAAAAAGCGCTTTAACCTCAGCATAAGCTAACACCGTCCTTGTCATATTTTCTCGTTATCGCCATGCTGATTACCAAAAGCACCATCATAACCACGGCAAGAGCGGCTCCCGTATTCCAATGATTCATAACCAAAAATTCATTTTCTATAAGCTCGCCGTACATTACATATTTTCCGCCGCCTAAAAGGCCGGAAATTACGAACGTTGAAACGGCGGGCATAAACACCATAGTAATTCCCGTTATTATCGCAGGGCGGGTAAGCGGCAAAATAACTCTTCCCAAAACCTGGATTCTGCTTGCTCCCAAATCCTCCGCAGCCTCTATATAGCTGTGGTTCATTTTTTGAAATGCGGTGTAAAGCGGAAGCAGCATGAACGGCAAAAAGTCGTAAACGAGTCCGAATATAACCGCGCCCTCGGTATACATAAGCTGCTGCCTCGGTATACCCAGAAGCGAAAGGAAATTGTTTATAAGACCGTTATTATCTAAAAGCGCTCTCCACGCATATGTTCTTAAAAGGAAATTCATCCACATGGGCAGTATAAACAGCAGGCATATCACCGCGCCGATATTAGACTTAAGCTGAGATAAAAACATGGCGGCGGGGTATGAAAGCAAAAGACATATCACCGTAGTTATAAGCGCATATTCGAGAGACCTTAAAAGCACCTTTAAATTATCTCCCGAAAGAACGGTTTTAAAGTTATCAAACGTAACCACTGCGTTTCCCGAGCCCGATGTGTCGACAAACGCATATACTATTACAAGAACAAGCGGTATCACCGTAAAAAGTATCATCCATACTATATACGGGAGCGCAAAAGCCTTTTTTTTCAACCTTAAAGCCCTCCTTTAAGCAAGATCATACATCGAACGGTGCATTACGTGTATATCGTCCGGTCCGAATTTTATAGACACCCTTGAGCCTACGGGCGCAAAATCGGTAGTGTGTATTCTCCACTTGTTTTGCTGCTCGTCAACAACATGAATGTCGTAATGAACGCCCATAAACACAACGGAAGCGACCTCTCCCGTTATTTCGCCTTCCGTAACCGGAATTATATCAAGGTCCTCCGGACGAAGAACAACCGTAACTCTTTCGTCATCCGCAAAGCCTCTGTCCACGCAGGTAAAATCTCTTCCGCAGAAGCTTACGAGATAATCCTTTTTCATAATGCCGTCTATAATATTGCTCTCGCCTATAAAGTTTGCTACAAAGGTATTTTTAGGCTCGTTATATACCATTTCCGGAGTGCCTATCTGCTGAATTATGCCGTCGTTCATTACAACTATGGTATCAGACATCGTAAGCGCCTCCTCCTGGTCGTGCGTAACGTATATAAACGTTATCCCCAATGACTTTTGCATTCTTTTAAGCTCAAGCTGCATTTCTTTTCTGAATTTAAGGTCAAGAGCACCTAAAGGCTCGTCTAAAAGCAGCACCTCGGGCTCGTTTACAAGGGCGCGCGCAATCGCAACTCTTTGCATCTGCCCGCCCGAAAGCTTGTCGATGCTTCTGTTTTCGTAGCCCGAAAGGCCTACAAGCTTTAACATATCCTTTACCTTCGTCTCTATCTGCGCCTTGGGCATCTTCTTTATTTTCAGCCCGAAAGCGATGTTATCGTAAACGTCGAGATGCGGAAAAAGAGCATACCTTTGAAATACCGTATTAAGTTTGCGCTTATACGGAGGTATGTCAAGCATGGATTTTCCCTCAAAGAGAATATCTCCCGAGGTCGGCGTTTCAAAGCCGCCCATCATGCGCAGCATCGTCGTTTTTCCGCAGCCCGACGGACCGAGCAGCGTTAAAAATTCATTTTTTCTGATATAAAGATTGATGTTCGTAAGGACTTCCGCCCCGTCAAATTCCTTACATACATTTTTAAAAAGTATCAACTGATCTTCCGGCTTAACAGACATACATTTTCCTCCGTCAGTAAAATATCAAAAGCTGGGCGGCGTAGAGACCCAAATTATTTTAAGGTCGCTCTTGCCGTGATTTTCTATATGATGCGGCATTGTAGGTTCAAAATAAAACGAACTGCCTTTTTTAAGTTTTTCTCTTCTCGCTCCCAAAACCAGAACGCCCGTTCCCGAAAGAACATATCCGAACTCCTCGCCCTCGTGCGGCGTGTCAACATATGACGTTCCGCCGGCAAGAAGCTCTA
>CAKSBK010000174.1 GCA_934438035.1 uncultured Christensenellaceae bacterium | reverse complement strand
CCAAGATAGTTTTGTATAAAGCGCACATACATTCCCGAATCTCCCAAAGAAAAATCTCTCGGGAAACCGGTTTCGTATTCATCCGGGGTTATTATTTTGCTGTTAAGCTCCGCTAAGTTCATAACGGCATTATACACCTTTCTCGCTTTATACCATGTATCCTTTCCCACTATCCCGTCCGGCGTAAGGTTAAAAATCTTCTGAAATTCCTTTACGGTATTTTCTGTATTCCCTCCGAAAATTCCGTCCTCAGAAAGCGTTCCTATTGCAGGGTAATTTCTCGCAATTCTGTTTAACTCCCTTTGCAGGCTGTATACGTCTTCTCCGGCGGAGCCTCTTTTTAAAGGTATTCCCGGGTATGAGCGCGGAACGTTCTCCACCGGCGCGTTATAAATAAGCCCTACGTCGCCGCCGTAATAGCTTTCAAGAATCTCCTGCGCAGAAAGCCCGTTATTTGCAAGCTCAAGGCTTCCCCATTGCTCAAGCCCGGAGCACTGCGTCCTTCTGCCGTCGCAATACGCCGTAAAATACGGCACAGCGGAATTCCCCTTAACGACGTAATTATTAAAACTTTCGTCTACGATTCTTGAAATATTATCATATATTTCCCCGTTTTTTCTGTAGCTTTGGTCATATCTGGTATCATTTGTTATGTCAAAATCATAGCCTTGCGAAGGATACCATTCCGTGTGCACTCTGTTAAGCGCATAGCTTATTTCCGCAAGCACGTTTGCGCGTATCGCTTCCTCCGGCCAAGTAGGATATATTTCGTTAGACGCCACGTTTTTAATATAATCCGCAAACGGAACGGTTACATTTTCCGCCGACGCGTCCGGACTTCCCAAATGAACGATAATATTTTCGGGTACGGTTATAGCCATGTTCATTTGCCCTTTCTTATCATATCGGCGTTTTGAATACTTTTTATACCCTCATATACAGGTATTCCGTAAATATATACCGTTTCGAAATTCGGTCTTTCAATCTTCACGTCGTAAACTTCATACGGCAGCGTACCGTCTTTTTTAAAAGAGCCTTCCATGCTCGGCGCCGGTAAAACGACGTCTTCAAAATCTCCGCTTTTGTCCGCAATTCCTTTATGAAATATAACCCTGTCTCCGTCAATCATTTTGGTAACGTAAAGCCTGCTGTCCGCAATAGGCACGGCTCCTCTTCCGGTGGTAACCGAAACCTTTAAAAGCCCCGCCTTGTTGTTATCCTCCAAAAATTTTTCCATGTCTCTTTTGTCGTTAACCTCATTTAAATAGACCTCTCCGCCGTAAACGGTTTTTCTGTCCTCACTGTTTTCCGGTAAAACAGACATTTCAAAACCACCTTTTTATAATATTCGATTATTTATATTCCTCTCTTATTCTTTTAATAACAAAAAACCGGCTGCCCGCCGGTTTTAATTTCATTATTTTATGACGCCTGCCAAGACGGCAGTTGTTCTCCCTCTCTTTCGCTTAAGCCCGAAATATTGGATAAAAGCTCAAGATATTCCTCAGGAAAACCGCAATTAATAAAAGCGTTATGCATAAGCTCGTAGGTATATTCGCTTTTAATAGGAATTATCGCACTCATACCGTATAGGGAAACGCCATCCGTTTTTCCCGTATATATCACCGCTTTTTCAAGAGCGCCTTTAAGCTCGTCGTGTCCCTTTCCTCCGACATTTTTAAGAACGTCTCCCATATCCGCAAGGCAATAATCGTCTAAATTATCCCCGCCGGAAAAAATAAGATTAAATATGTCCTCAAAAATTCCTTTTTTGATTTTTCGCGCTCTATCGGAAATGTTAAAGCCGTTATCAAAGCGTGCATTCTCAAACCGGCTCTCATTATTCTTTAAAAACTCAAACCAGCTTTCAAACAAGTTACGCGCCTGAGAAAGATCCGTTAACGAGAGTATTCCCGTCTCGTCATTTTTTTCGTTATATTCCGTGAAGCTGTCTATTATTATTTTGCCGAGTCTTACGGTAGGTATTTGTATATCATCGGAAAGCTCTTCCAGCCACGTTTTATAATACCATCCGAAGCTGCTTTCAAAATCCTCGCTCGCAATTAAATAATCCGCATAATCACATAATGCCGCAGCCGTCTCCACTCCTGACATAAGACATGCGTCAAAGCCTATAAAATCAAAATACGTTTTTCCGCCTTCAAGCGCCGTCTGCAACTCGTCAAGCGTTAATGCATCGTCGTTTGCCGCTACGGTGTCATACCCGTAGCCCTCAACAGCTCCTCCGCCATGATTCCAAAGTATAAGCATGTTTCTGTCGGCAGGATAGTTGTCTTTGCAATAGCTTATAAAATCTCTTAACGTTTCCGCCTCTGTCATGTCGGCGGAAAACGTTTCGCCCTTAATCTTTATAAGCTCTCCGTCTTTTAAAATGAACCTCTCGGTATATTCTTCGCTGATTTTTTCATTTTCCCATTTCCTTGCGCCGCCCGTCTCAATAACCACGTTAACATTACCGCCTATTTTTGCCGACAGCATTTCTTCTATATCTTCTGAAGCCGCTCCTCCCTCTTCTTCAAGATCGGAACCGTTTATATATACCATAACCGTTGCGGTCTTTGCGTCTAAAAAACTGTTTTTTAAAGTTTTATACTCACCTGAAAACGCAGTCGATCCCGTGCCGTATTCTCCTAAATCATTAATTCTTATATCCCCGGACTCTCCTTCGAAAGAAAATGCGTCTTCTCCAAAAGAAAACAACTCCTCTACAGCAGGAAGTACTAACGAACAGCCGCTGAAACAAAGAAGTGTTATAATGAGTAAAATAAAAAATACAACGCGCTTTTTCACAGTTACCTCCTCATAAAAAACAAGCCGTATATAAGCGCGCCTAACGCGCCCGCAGCCACGGCTATAAGGAGCCACGCCCAGTAGCTTCTCGCAAAATTGCGTTTATTTATGTTAGCCGAAGCCCCTGTTGAATTAACTATAAGAAACACCCACCCAACTACGGGAACGGCATATAAAAGACCGTAGGCCACATATTTCCATGCGCCTAACGGTCTTAATCTATAGGGAAGATCCTCCGGTGCAAGATCCTCCGCCGCTATATATTCCGGCTCACGCTTATCCGAAAGCTTAGAGGCACAATACGGACAAAATAAAAAGTCCTCGTCAAACTGCTTTTTGCATTCCTTACAATACCTCATATAAAACCTCCGTATGTATATCACTTCGATTCTATAACAATATTCGACAAAAGTCAATTATCGGCAATGTGAACGCTGTTTTGAGATATTTGGTTCATATCCACATAAAACCTTTCTCCGGGTGAGTAATCGGCAAAGAGACACGCCGCCAACAAAGCCCCGGCGGCTATAACCGCCGCAAGAATTTTTAATATCAAAAATATTTTTCTCTTATCTTTTGTATTTTCGTTCTTTTTCGTTTTTACCGTATGCACCATGGCTCTGCCTCCTTTCCACAGTTTAAATTCTAACCTTCCATTG
>CAKSBK010000173.1 GCA_934438035.1 uncultured Christensenellaceae bacterium | reverse complement strand
TTATAGTGCTTCCGGGAGGGTAAAGACCTTGAGTAGCGCGGTTAAACAGAGGAGTGCGTTCGTCGTCTAAAAGCGCGTCATATTCCTCTTTTGAGATACCGAACGTAAAATCGTTCGGGTCAAACCCGGGATAGTTTGCCTGCGCTTCAACGGCGCCTGTTTTGCCGTTTAATATTATAACGGAGCCCGCCTGTTCTTCGTCTAAGCTTGTTTCCATAAGCTCGTAGGCTTTTTCCTGAAGCAGGGAGTTTACCGTTAAAATGACGTCGCTTCCGTTTTCCTCCGGGCTTTCAAAAAGCACCTTTTTTATTTCGTAATTATCGCTTCTCAATTGATACGCATAGCCGTCTTTTGCGAGCATAACGTCGTTATATGCCTTTTCTACGCCCTCTTTTCCGAAAACTGAGGAGGAGGAATATCCGCCGTCGGAAATTATTTGAGCCTGTTCTTCGTTAGGAGAATTTGCGTAGCCCAAAAGGTGGCAGTAAGCGTTTTTTTCGGGGTAAAGGCGCTGATAGGTCATGCTTTTAGAGTCGACGCCGATTCCGTCTACGTCTTTTAATTTATTTAACGTCTCTTCGTCTAAAGAGCCTTGAGAGAAGACCTTTATTTTAACCGTGCCGTAGCCGTTTTCAACTGCGGAATCATAATCTTTTTTTATTTTCGAAAGCTCGTCGGAGGATAAATCCAAAACGGAATCAGCCTGGGCTATCAAGCTTTTAAAGTCGGTATTTTCGTCTACGGTCATGTATACGGTGTCGGCGTAGGAGTTTTTTGCGACGGGCTTTCCGTCCGCTGTGAAAATTTCCCCTCTTTTTCCGGCAAGGGTAACTCTCGTTATAACGTCGCCGTGCTTAAAATCCTCTAAAAGAAGCTCGGAGGAATAGGAAATAAGCGTTTCTCCCTTTTGGTTTATGAGCTTTGTCTGCGCGTGAGAGGTGATTTCGCCCGCCTCTTTTGTGAAAAGCGTTATGTCGTAAGAAAAAACATAAGAAGTATCTTTCTGCTCGATTTTCTCGTTTTCTATTTTAATGTCGGTAACGCCGAGCTTGTTTACAATATATTCGCAGTCTTCGACGTAGGTTTCTTTTTTTACATAATCCGCATGCTTCCAAAAACAGCGATGAGCCTCTTCGAAGTTCATAGACTCGACGCAGTTTATATATTTATCGGTAATTATGGAGTTTACCCCGGAAGAAGAACAGGAAGGCAACATAAAACAGCATATTACGATTAAAGCGCATATAAAAGCAATTTGTCTTTTCATTATAAAATCGTCCGCCTTTAGTTATTAGAATCATTATATCACAAAACTGCGGAGGGAAAATGTAAATTATGCATAATAAAAAACAGTTGACTTTTCTTTATAAATAACGTATATTTAATGAAAAGAAAATACGGTCGTTTGAGGGTTGGCATCCTCGCGTAATACGGCAAACCTAAAGCGGGCGCTTTTGCGTCAATAAGGGTGGAACCACGGAAGCAAGCTTTCGTCCCTTTCTCGGGACGGGGCTTTTTTGTTATTATGACTTATTTATTTGGAGGCTTAAGCTAATGGATATTAAAGAAAAAACAATGGATAAAATCGTTGCGCTGTGTAAAAACAGGGGCTACATATTTGCGGGCTCGGAAATTTACGGCGGACTTGCAAACACATGGGATTACGGCCCGTTAGGCGTTGAGTTTAAAAATAACGTCAAAAGAGCGTGGTGGAAAAAGTTCGTTACGGAGTGCAAGCATAACGTGGGACTTGACTGCGCGATTTTAATGAACCCTCAGACATGGGTGACCTCCGGCCACGTAGGCGGCTTTAACGACCCGCTTATGGACTGCAAAGAATGTAAGGAAAGATTCAGAGCGGATAAGCTTATTGAAGATTACCTCTTTAAAAACAATATAGAGGGCGTTGTCGTTGAGGCGATGGATAAAGACGAGATGGAGAAATTCATTGCGGAGAATATAGAATGTCCCTCCTGCGGAGCTAAAAACTTCACTCCCATAAGACAGTTTAACCTCATGTTTAAAACTTTCCAGGGAGTTAACGAAGACACCGCTTCCACCGTTTATTTAAGACCGGAGACGGCGCAGGGAATATTCGTAAACTTTAAAAACGTTTTGCGCTCGACGAGGCACAAGATGCCTATGGGAATAGGTCAGATAGGTAAATCCTTCAGAAACGAGATTACTCCCGGAAACTTTACCTTCCGTACGCGCGAGTTTGAGCAGATGGAGCTTGAATTTTTCTGTAACCCCAAGGAGGAAATGCAGTGGTTTAATTATTGGAAGGACACATGCGAAAAGTTCCTCTTAAGCCTCAACATGACAAAAGAAAATATACGCTTAAGGGACCACGAGCCCGAGGAGCTTTCCTTCTATTCCAATGCGACTACGGATATAGAATATCTCTTCCCGTTCGGCTGGGGCGAGCTTTGGGGCATTGCGGACAGAACGGATTACGACCTTTCCGCGCATATGAACGCTTCGGGTGAAAACTTTATGTATCAGGACCCCGTTACAAACGAGAAATACGTTCCTTACTGCATAGAGCCCTCTTTGGGTGCGGACAGAGTTGCGCTCGCTTTTCTCTGCGACGCTTACGACGAAGAAGAGCTTGACGGCGGAGACGTAAGAACGGTTCTTCATCTGCACCCTGCTCTTGCGCCTTATAAGGCTGCGGTGCTGCCCCTCTCAAAGAAGCTTTCGGATAAAGCGGAAGAGGTTTTTGACGAGCTCATTAAATATCATAATATTGAGATGGACGCTAACGGCTCTATCGGCAAGAGATACAGAAGAGAAGATGAGATAGGCACGCCTTACTGCATTACGGTTGACTTTGACACGCTTGAGGATAACACCGTAACCGTAAGAGACAGAGACACTATGGAGCAGGTTAGAATGCCGATAAGCGATCTTAAGGCGTTCCTTGACGAAAAAGTATTGTTCTGAAATTAACATGCAAAGCGCTCTTAACGGGCGCTTTTTTAATGTTTACATTTAATTTACTTTTTAAAAAAATGCGCCGAATTTAAAAGGAACGCAAAAACGGCGATAAAATAGGGGATTTTTTGATAAAAATCAAGAATTTGCGTTTTTTTAAGGAGAATTCGGCATGTTTTCAAAATAAGCGCCTTTCTTGCAATAAAGTGCGCCGGGTGATATAATTTATTAGATAATGCATACTAATGCAAAAAAAACAAAGTGGAGTTTAAAAATGAAAGGTATTATTTTGGCAGGCGGTTCGGGCACAAGACTTTATCCGCTTACGTTAGTTACTTCAAAACAGCTTTTACCGATATACGATAAACCGATGATATTCTATCCTCTCTCAACGCTCATGCTTGCGGGTATAAGAGATATACTTATAATATCAACGCCGCAGGATCTTCCTAATTTCGAGAGACTTTTGGGAGACGGATCGAGGTACGGCATAAATCTTTCATATAAGGTTCAGCCCTCTCCCGACGGCCTTGCTCAGGCGTTTATTATAGG
>CAKSBK010000172.1 GCA_934438035.1 uncultured Christensenellaceae bacterium | reverse complement strand
TCTTTTGCCGTCTCTATTGCGGAATCGGAAAAAATCGAAAAGCTTAAGGAATAATCTCCTCTTTTTACGCACAAGCCCTTTTCGTCCGTAAGAGATTCGGGAAAATACGCATTCCAGGAATTCGCCTTGTTTTTATACGCATATTCCGCATCCGCAATAAGCGAGTTATCTATCCCCACAAGCTTACCGCTCTCGTCTTCGTAATTTACGTCCTCGGCGTATATTACGCATTCATAGCTTCCGTCCGACATCTCGTAGGTGCGCGAGTTCTTTTGACGTAAGCTTTCTATCTCTCCCACTCTTTCGGGCGCAGGCAAAACAGTCTCTGCCGCTTCCCCTTATAGGGAATATCCGTTTTACAGCCTTAGCCGTTAACTGTAAAACGGCAATTATCCTTATTTTTTATAGCCTCCTTATATATTATGTTTTATGCGTCCGCATATAATTTAATCGTAACAGCTAAAGCCTGAATATTCTGTTTTTCGTAATATAAAGCAGGCGCCAGCCGCATTAGCTGCTTCGCCTTAAGAAATTCAAATTGTAACGACTTGAGAAAAAATGTTTTCCGCACTCAGCGGAAATTTAAGAAATTCATCGGACTTTCCCCCGAATCCACTATTGTTATATTCATTTAAACATACATTTTTCCATTTTACAACAACATTTACAAAAATTTTAAAAAATCCCCGAAAAACGGGGATTTTTGTAATTAAAAACAAGTTTTTCAAGGGAATTATTTTAAAAATCAAACACATTTAACCCTATGTTTTCGTCAAATCTGCGCTCAACCTCAAACTCGTGAATATTTAAGAAAATTTCCGCTGTTGCGCTTATAACCGCACGGTTTAAATGTCCTCCGCAGACCTCGCCCTTTTCGTTTGCGGCGCACATATGCAGGTGAATATACTCCTCCCCGTCCTTTTTTGTAATATTGCCGGACAGCGAGATAATTTCGTAAACTCCCTCAAAATCGTTTTTTATATACCTTTTTTCTTTAACGTCGTACGCGCCCACGCTAAAGGAAGACACCGCGCCTATTGCGCTTACCTCCGCAAGGGCAATATTCTCTTTTTTCGAGGTCTCCGTTATGCTCTCCAAAAGCTCCTCTCCCGGGTCTAACCTCAAAACTATTGTGTTTTTATTTCTTATGTATTTCATGCGCCCTCTAAAATCTCCTTAACCGCTTTAACCATATCCTCCGTAATCTCTTCACGGTTTAATTCGTTTAAAAGCTCATGGCGGCATTCCGGGTAAAGCTTTAGGCTGACTTTCTTTATCCCTGCGTTTTTCATGCGCTCATATATCCTTTTAACGCCTCTTCCCCAACCGCCGCAGGGGTCCTTTTCTCCCGAAAACAGATATATAGGCAAGTCCTTATCTATGCTCTCAATCCACTTTTTTCCGGATACATTGTAGTTTAATTCCGCAACGTCCCTCATTGCCGACGAGGTGAAGTCAAAGCCGCAGTATTTATCGTTAATATATTTATCAACCTCCGCTTCGTCCCTTGAAAGCCAGTCAAAAGGCGTTCTCGGGTGAGCGTATTCCATTTGATACGTTAAAAACGCCATTTTGTTAACAGCGTCGGAAACCTCTCTTTCCCCCTTAACCGCCGCAGCGAGATTGCAAATCTGCTTTGAAAGAAGCACCGTATCCTGAACGTTTCCCGAGAGTATGCAGCCCTCTAAAAGCGAGCTATCGCGGGAAATGTAATTTCTTGAAACAAGACTGCCCATAGAATGGCCGAAAAGCACTACCGGGAGGTCAAAAGTATCTTTTATATACTTCGTAACGCTCATAGCGTCTTTCACTAAGAGGTCCGCACCGTTTTCCTTTGCGAAAAAGCCCAGGTCTTCATCGCTTTTTGCGGTTAAGCCGTGGCCTAAATGGTCGTGACCTATAAGCGCAATGCCCTCTTCGTTTAAACGCTTCGCAAAGCGGGAATATCTTCCTATGTGCTCCGCCATTCCGTGAACAACCTGAACAACGGCGCAAGGAGCCTCCGGCAAAAAGCAATGCACCGCCAACATGTTTTCTCCGTCGTTTGAAGGTATTTTTACAATTTTTTCTTCCATTTTTTCCTCCTTATCCGTATAGATTATTAAACCGCTTTACGCAGGTCTTATTTATTATCGCATAAAACACGGCGCAAAATACCGCATACAATATAAATATCGCAAAAATCACCACGTAAGAATATTCCGGGAATATCAGCCCTAAAACAACCGCAGGTACGCCCGTAACCAAAGAAATCGCCATTCCTCCCAAAACCGCAATCGTAACCGCTCCCGATTGTTTTATTACCGTTATTTCGTTTGTCCAGTCAAGCTTCGGCATTTTTAAAGAAAGCCACATTCCGAAAACCTGCGCAAAAACGCCGGACGCCGCCGCAGCGCATATCAGCGCAACGGCCTTTAGAGGCGCCAACCCTACGGCAAAAGAAATAACCGCACACGCAGCTATCGTTGAGGGCAGCGTTATCGTAAGCGCGCAAAGCAGCTTTGCTTTTACTATGTCCTTTGCACTAAGCGGCGAGGACATATATATCCAAAGATAAGGAGCGTCAAGCGAAACCGAGGGAGAGGTTATGCTTGACATCATCTCGCAGAATAAGAATATGACCAGAAGTATACATTCAGGATAAATTCCGATATGCTCCGTAAATCCCTTTATATCCACAAATATTGCGGCTACGGCAAAAATCAGAAGCATTATATAGCCCATTGCGGTGTTAAGAAAATAATTCGTGTTTGAAAAATATCCAGACAGCTCCTTTTTATAAACCGCAGCAAACCTTGAAGAGGTCTTAAGCCCGGTCATTTCAAACTTTTTGCCTTTTCCCTTGTAGCTCATCGCTGCGTTTATTTTCTTAAAGCTGCCCGAGAATATCAGGCAGAACGCTATAAACATCGCAGCTTCCGCCGCAATAAACAATATAAATGAAAGAACGTCTCCGCCGACAAGCGCACGTTTAATTAAAAGCGCCGGAAAATTTATTTTATCCGCAATTCCGTATACACAAGCCAGAGCAGCTGCGTCCATAGAGGGCGAAAAGCCTATAGTAAAAGCAACAAACATTACCGCAACCATCATCACTACAGACGAAACTATCTTTACGACCCTGCTGTTTCCCGTGGCTTTTGTAATCCACCCCAATATTATTCCCAAAACCGCACCGATAACCGTAGGGAACATAGGTATAAATAGCAAGGAGACCACGCTCATTATGTAATAACCCGCTCCCGCACCCATAAGCACCCCGCAGGAAATCAAGTAGCCCGTCGTAAATGCGGCTGCATATATGAAATTCGAAATATACAGCGCCGCAAGCTTGCTCGCCAATATCTGAGCCGATGTAAAGGGAAGGCTCATGAGCCGGTCATAATCCTTAAACGCATAAAGATATGTAGGAACCTTAAAAACTCCCAGCATTAATATTATAACGCAGGAATACGCCATGCCTATGGATATAAGAAAGGGATACGTGTTTATATCCATGCTCTCCTGTCCCAATGTATAAG
>CAKSBK010000171.1 GCA_934438035.1 uncultured Christensenellaceae bacterium | reverse complement strand
CTCTTGCCGTCAACCATAACCTGGTTGATGAGCTTTGTAACAACAACGCTGTTGTAGATAGGATCTGCGATAACTTCTCTCTTGGGAACTCCTCCGCGTCTAGGCATATCTTAACCCTCCTCTTACTTCTTCTTTGCAGACTTAGGTCTCTTAGCGCCATAGCGTGAACGAGCCTGCATTCTGTTAGCAACACCTGCTGCGTCAAGCGTACCTCTTACGATGTGATATCTTACACCGGGGAGGTCCTTAACTCTTCCGCCTCTGATAAGAACAACAGAGTGCTCCTGAAGGTTATGTCCGATTCCGGGGATATACGCGGTACCTTCCATACCGTTAACAAGACGAACTCTTGCAATCTTTCTCAAAGCGGAGTTAGGCTTTTTAGGAGTCATGGTCCTAACAGCCGTGCAAACGCCTCTTTTCTGAGGGCACTGCTTCAAGATAGGAGAGTTTGATTTATCTAATGTGGTCTTTCTACCTTTTCTGACAAGCTGATTAATTGTAGGCATACAGCTTATTTCCTCCTCATTTTACTTAAAATTAATTGCTAAAACGTTTGTGTATATCTCAAATATCCCACCGCAACCCTCAGGGGATTAATTTTATATACCGCACGCCGCCGCTTCCAGCATATAGCGGTTAGACGCACAAAGCACGTTAAGACAAACCTAACGCACTAAAATAGTTTATCAAAATAAGCAATAAAAGTCAACACAAAATTGGCTTTTAAGCATTATTTTCAGCTTCTTTTATAATGCATATGCTCTCTTAGTTTTGTCTTTTTAAAGTTTAGCGCCGGCTCTCCTTTTTTGGAAGCCTGCATGAATTTCCATTCATTTTCCAGCATCTTTTTAATAATGGGAAGCTCCGCGGGGTCTATATACATTTCCTCCGCATACTTTTTTCTTAAAGACTTTCTCGTAAAAAAGCTTATTGCAAAGCCTGCTGCCGTAAGCGCAATAAATATTAAAAGCGGAATCGCCCAGAATATATCGGTCAGCGCTTTTTCCACGCCGGGGATTGCAAAAAGTATGATGAGCGCCAACGCCGCGCCCGCAACGCTTCCTATAAGAGTTATGTATTTGTCAACTGCAAAGCGCGCCTTACACTTTTTGCAAACCGAGACGGGAAGGTCGATAAGCGAGCCGACGTCGCTGTCCATTTTAGGGCCGAAGCCGAAAAACATGCCTTTTTTATGAAGCGGCTCTTTATGCTTTAAGCATATATATTCGTAACCTATCTTATCTCCCTTTTCGCCTTTGCAGAAGCTGCACGTTTCGGTATCGTGCAGCGAATCGATTTCGTCGGGGAGGAGCGAAACGGTGACGTCCCAGCTGTCCGCAAAATCCTCTGCGCTTACTTTCTTTCCGGTCTGGGTAAGAGTACAGTTTTCACATCCCTCGCTTCCTACAAAGTCGCAAAGGTTTCTTCCCTTAATAGGGCAGTTTTCTTTATCCACGTTTCATTCCTCCTTTAGTTTTGTTTTAAAGTTCCTGAACGGTTATGTCGTTTTCGTTTTCTTCTCCGAGAGCGCTGTCCAAAACCGTTTCCTGCGCCGAGCCCGTTTTAACGACCTCGACGTTCTTATAGCACTTCATTCCCGTTCCCGCAGGAATAAGCTTACCGATAATAATGTTCTCTTTAAGACCTACGAGCGGGTCAACCTTGCCCTTAATAGCAGCGTCCGTAAGAACCTTTGTGGTTTCCTGGAAGGAAGCTGCCGAGAGGAAGGAATCCGTTGAAAGAGAAGCCTTTGTAATTCCCAAAAGCACTCTCGAAGCGACTGCGGGGCGCAAGCCCTCTTTTTCAACTCTCGCATTCTCCTGCTCAAACTTAAAGATATCTACCATTTCGCCCGTCAGCAGGGTTGTGTCTCCTGCGTCGTCAACACGGCACTTTTTAAGCATCTGTCTTATTATAATCTCAAGGTGCTTATCGGAAATTTCAACGCCCTGCAAACGGTAAACCGCCTGAACCTCGCGCAATAAATAATCCTGAACGCCCTTAATACCCTTAATTTTAAGGATATCCGCAGGAGCGATAGGTCCGCTTGTCAGCGGGTCGCCCGCCTCAATTTCGTCTCCGTCCTTAACCTTTAAGGTTGCGGAATACGCTATGGCGTAGGTTTTAGCCTCTCCTACCGTGGGGATAACGGTAATCTCTCTCTTCTTTTTATTATCGCTTATCGACACTCTTCCGGCAATTTCGGAAATTGTCGCCTGACCCTTCGGCTTTCTCGCCTCAAAAAGCTCCTCAACTCTCGGAAGACCTTGAGTGATATCGTCGCCCGCAACGCCGCCGGAGTGGAATGTTCTCATCGTAAGCTGTGTACCGGGCTCGCCGATTGACTGCGCCGCAACAACGCCTACAGCCTCGCCGATTTCTACCATTCTGCCGCTTGCCATGTTAATGCCGTAGCACTTAGCGCAAACGCCGTTTTCACTCTTACAGGTAAGACCGCTTCTGATTTTAACCCTTGTGATAGAGGTGTTTGCAACTTTCTGCGCAAGCTCTCTTGTAAATATTTCGTTTTTGGCGCACAGAAGCTCTCCCGTTTCCGGGTCGTAAAGATCCTCCGCAGCCGTTCTGCCCTGTATTCTGTCCTTAAGAGGCTCTATAACGCTGTTTCCGCTCTTTATGTCTTCAACATAAACGCCCTGAACCTCCTCGCCTAAATCCATGAAGCAGTCTATCTCACGTATGATTACGTTATGAGATACGTCTACGAGACGGCGCGTAAGATAACCGGAGTCCGCCGTTCTTAAAGCGGTATCCGCAAGACCCTTTCTTGCGCCGTGCGAAGAAATGAAGAACTCAAGCACGTTAAGACCTTCACGGAAGTTTGCTCTGATAGGTACCTCGATGATTTCACCCGAAGGATCCGCCATGAGTCCGCGCATACCCGCAAGCTGTCTTATCTGGTTAATAGAACCACGGGCGCCGGAACGCGCCATCATGTTAATCGGGTTAAACTCGTCAAGGTTGGATTCGAGCGCCTTTGTAACAAGGTCAGTGGTGTTCTGCCAAACCTTAATGGTTTCTTCTCTTCTCTGCTTATCCGTCATAAGACCTCTTCTGAACTTCTTTTCAATAAAGATGATCTTATCGTTAGCTTCTTTTAAGTATTCCTTCTTCTCCTTAGGAACGATGATATCGGAAACCGCAACGGTAACCGCGCCCGTGGAATAATGGAAGCCCTGAGCCTTAATAGCGTCAAGCACCTGAGAGGTTTTCGAAGCACCGAGCTTATTAAAGCAAACGTCTACAATTTTGCCTAACTGCTTTTTGCCTACAAGCTCGTTAACTTCATACTGAAGCTCGTTTTCCGGCTTAGAGCGGTCAAGATATCCGAGATCCTGAGGAATAGCGCGGTTAAAGATAATCCTTCCGGGGGTTGTTTTTATAAGCCCCGTCTTCATAACGCCGTTGACCTCTCTTGAAACTCTTACGTTAACAAGAGCCTGAATCTCTATATTGCCGGTTTCATACGCCAAAAGCGCCTCTTCGGGGCTCTTGAAGTAAGAACCCTCTCCCTTTGCGCCCGGCTTTAATATGGTTAAATAATACGAACCTATAACCATATCC
>CAKSBK010000170.1 GCA_934438035.1 uncultured Christensenellaceae bacterium | reverse complement strand
CCCATAGCTTTAAACCGCACAACAGTCACCAAAAGCGATTTTTGCGAGCTTTCAAAGGCGCTTAACAAAGGAAGCTTTAACTTTTATTTCCTTATATGCGGAATACTCATAACCACCCTAAGCATATATATGACGGTAACGGCGGTAATCAACAACACCTCCGCCGTTTACAGAGGCATTATATTTTTGCCCGTAGGAATATTCGTCACGATATATCCGTTTATCTCTTATATTTTCCGCGCGAACAAGCTTTATAACTCTCAAAAAAAGCTTGCCGGCGAAGGGGAGCTTATAAGCGAAATATCGTTTTTCAGAGAATACCTTACCGTTAAAAGCGCCAAAGGGCAAACAATTTTAAATTATAAGGACATAACCAAGCATTTTGAAACAAAAAACATGTTTGCGTTAATAACAAAGGACGGCGTCTGCGTATTTATGAGAAAAGATTCGTTTTTAAAGGGAGATTTAAGCAAAGTTTACAAACTTTTTAAATAATCTTTTTTAACAAACTTGTAATTATGTAAAAAACACGATATAATATCTTTAACGATAGCATATTATCGTATATTATCAATTGGAGGAATTATTTTATGGTAGCATTGATTTTCGGCATTATCGCACTCGTTTGCGATATCATCAGCTGGTGTTACACTCCGGCTTCATGGTTAAGCTTTTTAGGTCTTGCCTGCGGTATCGTAGCATGGGCAGTCGGCGGCTCTATGGCTAAAAAGAACCCTGCGGACGGCAAATCTAAGGCAGGCAAAATAATGGGTATGATCGTAACCATAATCAGTATCATTTCCGTTATAATCACCATAATTGTGCTTGTAACCATAGGCGCGGCTTTAGGCGCAGCTCTTTCTTAAGTAAAATATGATTTTCACCGCCATTTACTTTATATGGCGGTTTTTTTATAAAAAAATTTTTTTGTTGTTTATCCAACGGAAAATATCGGCAAAAATATATATAATATAAAAAAAGGAGGCAGCAGAATGTATAACACGGTTAAAATAAAAGAAGATCTCATATATTTAGGAGCAAGCGACCGCCGAATCACACTGTTTGAAAACATATATCCGCTCGAAAACGGAGTTTCATATAATTCATACCTCGTGCTCGATGAAAAAACGGTGCTTTTAGACACCGCAGATTCTTCGGTAAGCGGGCTTTTTTTAAGCAACTTAACTCACGCGCTTTCGGGAAGAACGCTTGACTACGTCATCGTAAACCATATGGAACCCGATCATTCCGCTTCTCTTGCGTGCGTTTTGGAAAAGTACCCTGCCGCAAAGGTCGTAGGAAACAAAAAAACGCTTAAGCTTATAGAACGCTTTTTTGACTTTGATATAACGGACCGCTTTACGGAAGTCTCCGAAAACGACACCTTAAACACGGGAAAACATACGTTTACTTTTTACATGGCTCCTATGGTGCATTGGCCGGAAACCATGGTAACTTATGATAATACCGATAAAACGCTTTTCAGCGCCGACGCCTTCGGCTCGTTCGGCGCAATAAACGGCAATATTTTTGCAGACAGCGTCGACTTTTCCTCCGAATACCTCCCGGAGGCGAGAAGATATTACACAAACATCGTGGGAAAATACGGCGCGCAGACTCAAAAGCTTTTAGAGAAAGCTTCATCGCTTGATATTCGCATGATTTGCCCTCTTCACGGACTTATTTGGAGAGAGAATTTAAGCAGTATAATTAAAAAATACGAGCTTTGGAGCAGCTACTCCCCCGAAACGGACGGCGTACTTATAGTTTACGGCTCCGTATACGGAAACACTGCGCTTGCCTGCGACATACTCGCTTCAAGGCTTGCCGAAGCAGGCGTAAAAAATATTAAGGTCACGGACACCTCCAAAACCGATAAATCCTATATACTTGCGGACATTTTCAAATTCAGCCACATTATATTTGCTTGCGCAACATACAATTCCGGAATATTTACCCCCATGGACGAGCTTTTGGAGGACGTTTGCGCTCACGGGCTTAAAAACAGAACCGTCGGATTTATTGAAAACGGCTCATGGGCGGCTCAAACGGCAAAGCTCATGAAAAGAAAGCTGGAAGCGCTTCAAAGCATAACGTTTTTAAACAGCTCGGCTAGCATTGCTTCTTCCGTAAAGGAAAACAGCTTGCCTCAGTTAGACGCCCTTAAAGACGAAATACGCCTATCCCTTAAAAAGGAGCAGCCCGAGAAAAACACAATGTTCAACCTAACCTACGGACTTTTCGTTTTAAGCGCAAAACAAGACGGCTTAGACAACGGCTGCATAATAAACACCGCAACACAGATTTCCGATAACCCCAAAACATTGAGCATAAGCGTTAACAAATCAAACCTTACCTGCGAAATGATAAATAATACCGGAGAATTTAACTTAAGTATATTGTCAAAAAGCGCAGCCTTTGATACCTTTAAGCTCTTCGGATTTGTAAGCGGAAGAGAAGAAAACAAATGGGAAAAAAGACAGGATAAAAAAAGAAGCGCAAACGGCTTATATTATTTGACGGACGAGACCAACGGCTTTATAAGCGCAAAGGTAATAAACAAAATAGACTGCGGCACTCATATGCTGTTTATAGCCGAGGTTACGGAGCTTAAAACGCTTTCATACGAAAAGAGCTTAACTTATGAATACTACACAAGCAACATTAAGCCCTCCGCCAAAAAAGAAGAAGGCAAAAAAGGCTGGGTTTGCAGAGTCTGCGGATATGTATACGAGGGCGAAACGCTTCCCGACGACTTTATCTGCCCCTTATGCAAACACGGAAAAGAAGATTTTGAACCTATAAAATAACGATAAAGGAGAAATAAAAATGTATACTTTAAAAAACGAAGAAATTTGCCACTGCAAAAAAGTTACCGATATGGATATCGAATACGCTCTTTCAAAATCCAAAACAATGGGCGAGGTTGAACGCGCGTTTGAAGACGTTCAGAAGGTTACAAAATGTTCAACCGGCTGCGGCGGCTGTCATGATAAAATAATGGATATAATTTCGCAGATGATGCAGGGCTAACAATTTAAAACAGCACGATCTTACAGGTCGGGCTGTTTTTTTGAATAATTTTCACTCGCATACTTAAAAAACTCGTTAAAACGCTCGTTTGCAAGCCTGCTCAGTTTATCTTTAGGCTTAAGCATTGAAAACGCATGAAAATCGGTATCGTAAACGTCCATTTTCGCCGGCACTCCGCATGCTTTAAGGCGCTCGATATAGATTTTGGTTTCGCAGTAAAACGGCTCTCCTATGCCTATAAAAGAATATGCGGGAGGAAGACCGGAAAAATCCTCCAGCCTTGCGGGCGCGGCGTAAACCGGAATATCGGTCTTTGCCGTCTTTATTAAATAAAGCTTCCACGCAAAACGGTTTTTTCTCGTGTTCCATATTCTTCCGTGGTTATCCCTTGAAGAGTCTGTCGGTCTGTCGTCAAGCATAGGATAAAGCGGCAGCTGAAAGGCGACGGAAACCTCGCCGCGGTCTCTTGCCATTATAGCTACGGCGGCGCAAAGTCCTCCTCCGGCGCTTTCTCCGCCGACCGCGATTTTATCGCTCGCAGCTCCGAGCACGGAAGCGTTT
>CAKSBK010000169.1 GCA_934438035.1 uncultured Christensenellaceae bacterium | reverse complement strand
GTTTTAAGGCGCAAAATAACGTAATTTCATTGCCCTGCGAAGCTAAAGCTTGAACGGCTAAAAACCATACCGCCGCAAATGCGGTAATTTTTTTACGGTAAATTCTTTTAAAAGGCAGGTGAAAAGCTTGAAAGGCGACGCCCCAAGCAGGCAAAACAGCGGATATCATAGTAGTTTGGCGTCAGCCGTTATATTTTCAAGCTGACGCCGCAAGCTATTATTCTTCCGTATATCAATTAATTCGGAGGTAATTTATGAGCTCAAACACACAAAGAAACGCTACCGTTATCGAAGAGCTGCTTAAAATCATACGTTCTGGTGAAAATCCGCAAATTATTCGCGAACAGCTTGACGATTACCATGAAAACGACATTGCAGACGCACTTGCGCTTTTAACAAAGCAGGAGCGTATTTCGTTATACTCCATATTGGGAACCGAACGCAGTGCCGAGATTCTTTCTTATTCCGACGATGCCGCAGACTATCTTTCGGAGCTCCGCCCGCAGTCAGCAGCGGATATTCTCGAAGACATGGACGCCGACGACGCCGTTGACGTCTTAGAGGACGTTGAACCGGAAAGAAGAGAAGACCTTATAAACCTGATTGACGAAGAGGCAAAGCAGGATATTACCCTTATCTGTTCTTACAGCGATGACGAAATCGGCAGTAAGATGACGACAAACTACATAGAAATAGAAAAAGACATAACCGTTAAACAGGCTATGAAATCCGTTATTTCTCAAGCCGATGAAAACGATAACGTCTCAACTATATATGTATGCGACAAGGATGGAAAATTTTACGGCGCTATAGATTTAAAAGACCTTATAATAGCAAGAGAATACACGCCTCTGGAATCTCTCGTAGTGACCTCCTACCCTACTCTGCACGCTCACGAATCCATAAGCGAATGCATAGAAGAGTTAAAGGATTACGCCGAGGATTCTATCCCCGTTCTTGACGAAAACGACAAAATAATAGGCGTTATAACTTCTCAGGATATCGTCGAAGCCGTTGACGACGAAATGGGAGACGATTATGCAAAATTAGGCGGCTTAACCTCGGAAGAAGATCTCCACGAGCCTCTTTTGCAGAGCATGAAAAAAAGGCTGCCCTGGCTTATAATACTTCTCGGGTTAGGCCTTGTGGTTTCCTCCGTAGTAGGGCTTTTTGAAAAAGTAGTCTCTCAGCTTACGCTTATAGTCTGCTTCCAATCCTTAATTTTGGATATGGCGGGAAACGTCGGTACGCAATCCCTCGCGGTTACAATCCGTGTGCTTTCCGATGAAAAATTAACGTTTAAAGATAAGCTTAAGCTTATGCTTAAAGAGGTTAAAATAAGTCTTTCAAACGGCATAATATTGGGAATTCTTTCTTTTACCGCAATAGGGCTTTACATAATGCTCGCAAAGAATATGCCTATAGGATATTCTTTCGCCGTTTCCGCCTGCGTCGGTGCGGCGCTCATGATCGCTATGGTAATTTCCGGCTTTGTGGGAACGGCCATTCCGCTTACGTTCGACAAGCTCCACGTTGACCCCGCCGTTGCCTCCGGTCCTCTTATAACTACAGTAAACGATCTCGTTGCGGTAATTACCTACTACGGACTTGCGTATATATTCCTTATTAATCTTCTGGGAATAACTTCTTAAACTTTACATAAAAAACATCCTCTCCTATATAACGGAAAGGATGTTTTCATTTTCGTATTTTTTCCCGCCGTATTTACGTCATGCTTTCTATGCAGCTGTATACCATAAAGCAGGTAATCACGAAGCATATTACAATTAACGCAACGCAAAGCCTTTTTTGAGAAATCTCTCCGCTTGCAAGCTCCCGCTGCCCGGTAATTTTTCGCATAACAGGGTTTCTTAAAGCCAAAAACAGCATGGCCGTATAGGAAAAAAGCGAGATATACATAATCGGCGAATATGAAGAAACTGTGGTAACTATATTTCCGCTCCCGAAAACGCCGGTTTCAAACAACGCCGTAAAATCGTTAAACGCATGAATAAATATCAGCGCCCAAATGTTTTTTGAACGCAGATAAAAAGCACTGTAAAGCGAGCCTATTAAAAATGCCACGCAAACCTGAATAAAAACCGCGCCGAGAGGTATTCCCGAAAGCGCATTCGTAACATGCGCCATTCCGAAAACGGCGCCCGATACCAATACCGAAAACCATACCCCTGCTCCGTCAACAGCATATTTTTCCGCAATAAGGCTGCAAATCACTCCCCTGAAAAGGGTCTCCTCCGTAAAGCCTATAAGAAACATCGCAGCTATAAAAAACAATATGTTGACGGGAGAATTTAACGGCTGCCCAAAAGAGCCGTAAATCGCCCTTCCGAGATTAACCGAAAGCATCACAAGAATTATTATCCCCGCAAAAAGCGCTTTAAAAAACCCTTCTTTTCTCTTTATGTATATATCGGCTTTCCCTAACAAAAACGCCATGACAAAGACAACCGCCGCTGCACAAAGCTCCGTTATCATATCTATAAAATAGCTTCCGTCGTCGTAAATAAGCCGCACAGCCGCCGCGCCGAAAAGGCGCATGACCAAAAAGAACACGATAATCAATATTAAAGACGTAAGTATAGGAAAACGCCTTGAAAAATTTCTCATAATCTCTCCTTTCCCGGCAAAAACCGCAAAGGCTTTTTTTTATGATATCATAACCCGAATACAAAGTCCATAAAAGAACATACTAACAAAAAAACACGGCAGGTATCTTTGAAAATGGAATACTTAAAAATTATCTATACAACCGTATTTTCGGCAGTCGTATTGTTTTTACTCACAAAGCTCATGGGAAACAAGCAGATAAGCCAATTAAATATGTTTGACTATATTTTCGGAATAACCGTAGGCTCTATAGCCGCGGAAATGGCTGTAAGCCCTGAAAATAACCCGCTGTATCATGTGCTGGCAATGACGATTTACGCTCTTATCGCATACTTTATTTCCGTAATTACGGCTAAATCGGTTAAATTAAGGCGGATTTTATCGGGCAAGCCCGAAATATTATTTGACGACGGAGTTATTTTGAAAGACAACTTAAAAAAAGCAAGGCTTGACGTAAACGACTTTTTAACATATTCAAGGCTTGCGGGATATTTTGACCTTTCTCAAGTCAAAACGGCGGTTTTGGAATATAACGGCTCCGTAAGCTTTCTTCCCAAAGCAAACTACCGCCCGCTCACTCCCGACGATATGCAGATAAAAGTCGCAAAAGAGCTGCTGTTTTCCTCCGTTATATTAGACGGACATATTATAGACGATAACTTAAAAAAAACCGGCAAAAACAAAGGCTGGCTTTTGGGAGAACTTAAAAAGGCGGGCTTTTCCGACGAGCGCTACGTTTTTCTCGCCCTTGCGGATAAAAGCGGAAAACTGCTTTTATACCCTGAAAATACAGGCAAAAAAACAAATCAATCTATAGAGTAGATTTGCAAAAAAAACCGCCGTTTGCTATACTTATAAAGTATGGCTTTTTCAGAATAACACGTAAAGGACGGTTTTTTTAATGTCTTCATCATCATATACCGCCTCTGACCTTCAGGTTTTAGAGGGACTTACCGCCGTGCGCAAGCGCCCGGGCATGTATATC
>CAKSBK010000168.1 GCA_934438035.1 uncultured Christensenellaceae bacterium | reverse complement strand
AGGTACGAAAGCGCCGCAGAAGTATACGCCATAGTGTCCGTGCCGTGGCATATGACAAATCCGTCGTATTTATCATAGTTTCTCTTAATTATATCAGCAAGCTTTAGCCAATCAATCGGCCTTATATTCGTGCTGTCAAGGCTAAACGGGGAAAGGCAGCTTATATTGCAAAGCTCGGCGATTTTCGGAACATAACTTACAAGCTCGTTTGCGTCTATCACCGGAGAAAGACCGTTTTTTCCCCTTCTTGAAGCTATTGTGCCGCCCGTTGCTATTATTAATATGTCTTTCATTTTCCCCTCCGTATAATCTAAAATCCTATTATAACGCTATTATACTCTAATAACCTCATATTTAAAATATTAATATAGAATATCTTTAGTTTACCATGAAAATTCGGGTTATACCTTGACGCCGAAAACCGCTTTAAAGTAATTTTTTCACTGTATTTCATTCGATTATACGATATTATAAAAACTTTCGGAATGTTAATAGCCATGTAACAAACATAATTAAAGGCTGCGGCATTTCTAACCTCTCCCGCAATCTTCGGCAAGAATTTCTGCGGCATATTAAGTCCCCTTAAACCGGATAATGCTTTGACCGAATACCCTAAACAAAAGCACCGGCTGCGGATTTTAACCAAGCGCATCTGTTAAATATTTTAGATATGCAGTTTAAGAATCCGCACTCCGCATATTACTCAACGTCAAGCACGATATATTCCTCCTGCTTTGATAGGACGCAGAAGCGCGGCAGACATGTCAGCTCCTTATCGATATTCCCACATTAATTATAAATAATAATTCTGAGCGATAATGAAAAAGGCGGCGACTCATATGAGGCGTCCGTCCAGTTATTCATAGTGACGACCCCGACAAGCTCCTCAGCAAGATACTGTTTCATTCGTTTACCTCTGTGAAAAGTTCAGCGATAGGATGTCTAATCTGCCGTCCTCTACTGTCAGCCAGAGTACAGCATGGCTATGGCATCGGGAAATCGTCATCGATTCCTCTGTCCATTTTTCAGAGCGAATGGTTAGATTTCCAACGCTTTCGTCATTTGTTTTAATATTGATTATCCCCTTGCCTCTTGCGGTCGCATGCAGTACGGTATTGTCCTGAATAGAGAAATACTTGCACCCGGCTTGCGTACCCTTTGTCGCATTTCCAATATACCATTCCGTGCCGGCATGAGTAATGACGGGGATATTTTTGCAAATTCGATTGGCAATGTGCGGCATTTTACCATTTGTCAGATTACAGCAGAGCGTTGCAGAATATTCGCCCTTTCCGGGTAAATCACCGCCGTTCAAGCCGCAGGAGGTCATTTCCGCCTGCGCAATAGAGCCGTCCTTCATGCCGCCCGAAATCTGCATACTGCGAATCGGCGCTCCGGCAGAGGACGCAACTGCATCCGAAAATTCGGGTTTTCATAGTCCTTTTTTCCACCATAGCCTTTTTCGATGGTCCTCTCTATCGCTTTAAACATAATCTTCATAATGAGACTGTAATCCTTCATTTCCACAACGGTATTATCCATGGTAAAAGAGCCTTTCTTAAGTACCGGCGGAACATATTTACGCACCATCATAGCTTCCCAATCCGTCTTGTTCGGCTTGCCGATACAACGTTCGTACCAGCTGCCGTTTTGCCATATCGGAATTATCAACGCTTCGCCTTGCCTCTCAACACAAGCCGCACAAACCTCGAAAAAAATCCGTACAGTAAACAAAAAAGCTTCAAAGGAATTGCATATTTTTGCTGCCGTGCCTTACGGCTACAAAAAAGCCGACGACAGTAAGGAGCTATCGCAGATTTCAATACAACTTGAAACCGAAAAAGTGTTCCCTCCAACGGCATACTTTAATTCAATATAAGAATAATATCCTCGGCAGCGTATCTTGCGAGCATTATTTTCATACGGAAAGAAGAAGCATTCTCATAACAGCGTTAAAGCGGATGTTTACTTTACTGTAATCGAATTATTTAATATTCCTACAAAACAGCAGCTTATTTACGCAACGAAAAGAGTAAAACATAAAAATGCGGAAAAATCCGCTTAAACAAAGGAAAAAGGTGTAACCCCATTATTAGGATTACACCATAATTTCTAAAATACTTATTAACGCCCGGCTGCACCCGGATGTTTTTTTATTGTCAACCTATTACTCTGTAAGCCGCATAGAAGTGCGATACCCAATATGCCTTTGAAAGGTTTGTAATTCTTATACAGCCGTCTCCGGAAGAAGCGTCAATCATACTGCCTCCGCCGAGAGCTATACCAACATGGTTAAGGCCGTTTCCGAAAACCACTATATCTCCCGCCTGTATTGCGCTCATGCTGGATATCTTCTGATATTTGCCGTTACCTCTCCATGTCGAAGAAGTCCAATAGCTTTGGTTGACTCCGACCTGTCTTAAGCACCAGTATACGAATCCCGAGCAGTCAAACGTGTTCGGTCCCTTTGCGCCTTTAACGTATCTGCAGCCTATCTTGCTCTGTGCCACCGATAACAGCGAGCTTACGCTTCCTTTATATATCGTATTGCCGCCGGAAGATGAACCGCTGCCGGAAGACGAGCTTCCGCCCGTAGACGTTGAAGGCTTCTTTCCTCCTGAAGAAGAGCTGCTGCCGGAGGAATTCTTCCTTGCGCTTGAAGAATAGAGTTTATTTAATGTATTAATACCCGCTTTTCCGTCCGCCGTAAGTCCGTTTCTCTTTTGGAACTTCATTATTGCCGTTTCGGTATCCGAGCCGAAATAACCCGTCGCGGAAGACAGATATTTAAGCTCCTTAAGCCTCTTCTGCATTTTTAATACGTCGTTTCCGGAAACTCCCAGCACAAGCGCATTCGCCTTGCCGTTGCCGCTGTCTAAGAGCTGCATTGTTGAGGGTCCCAAGAAGCCGTCCGCAATTATGCCGTTTAAATTCTGAAATCTCTTAACGGCGTCAACAGTGTCCTGTCCGTATGTTCCGTCAGGTTCAGATGAAAGATAATTGAGCGCCTTAAGCTTCTGCTGATATTTTAAAACCTTATCGGACTTTTCTCCGAAGCTTAAGAAATTTGCCTTTGCGTTTTCACTGTAAAGCATTTCCATAGTGTCTCTGCCTACGGTTCCGTCCGCCGAAAGATTATTTTTTTGCTGAAAGGCTTTAACTGCCGTTGTTGTAGCCGTGTTAAAGGTCTCGTTTGTGTATGTTCCTGCGTCAATATAGCCGAGCTCTAAAAGTCTGTCTTGAATTTCGCCGACGTCTTGACCTGTATCTCCCTCGGAAACCGTATAGGATTTTGCGCTGGTTGAAAACAATTTCGCCATAGTAACCGCTCCGCAGGAGCCGTCAACCTCCAAACCATTTTTGCGCTGGAAATATTTTATCGCCTGAACGGTGGTATCTCCGTATGTATCGTTCGGAATATCGTCGTCCATAAAGTCAAGCGCCATAAGTCTCTGCTGAATCTCCGAAACAAATTCGCCCTCGTCTCCGTAAGAGAATGAAAGCGCCGTTATTTCATCCGCGGTATGGACGTCTGCAAGCGTGTCAGGCTCTGCAACCTCCATCATTACTTCAACGTCACTTTGAGGAACAACGTCTTCGGGAGCAGCAGCCGAAACAGCTCTTCCCGGAGCCGCAAACACTATTATC
>CAKSBK010000167.1 GCA_934438035.1 uncultured Christensenellaceae bacterium | reverse complement strand
GTCATAAGTCCTCCGAAATTAATTGTAAACCTGTATATTTTTATTGTTTACAATACTGCTTTCAAGTATTATAATAGCATTATCTTTTAAAGGAGTAAATAAAATGAAAAAAAATCTTAAAATGATGCTGCGTGCGGCAATCTTTGCCGCTTTAACCGCCGTCGGCGCTTTTATAAAAATACCGCTCGGAGACTTAAGCGTAACTCTTCAGGTAATGTTCTCGCTTATGAGCGGTCTTATGCTCGGCGCAAAATGGGGAGCGATTTCCCAAGCGGTTTACGTGGGCTTAGGTTTTATAGGCGTACCTATTTTCACGGGAGGCGGCGGCCCTCAATATGCCCTTTCTCCCTCTTTTGGCTTTCTTCTGGGGTTGATACTCCTCTCTTTTCTTGCAGGGCTTATTTCAAAAAGCGACCTCAAGCTTAAAAATACAATAATCGGCAGCGTCGTCGGGCTTTTCGCGCTTTATGCCATAGGCGTACCTTATATGTACGTTATTATGAACGCTTACCTCGGAAAAGCGGTTACTTTCGGCCACCTTTTAGTATTTTCAATGCTCGTGTATCTCCCCTTTGACGCAGTCAAAATAGTCATAGCGATAGCGATTTCAAAAAAGGTTCGTCCCCTGCTTGATAAACAGCTATGAAAAAGCCTCAATAAAACATTAGAAAAATAAACAATATTTTTTGTTCTTTTGCAGGAAAATACATATTTAATGTAGTATAATATAGTAAAGTATCTCTTAAGAGATAATTCTACGGTAAGGATGGTATATTGAGATGGTTCAGGTTATTTACGGCAAAAAGGGAAGCGGAAAAACAAAAAGACTCATCGCAATGGCGAACGATGACGGCGTCAACGCAAAGGGCTCCGTTGTTTTTATCGATAACGATAAGGATTATATGATGGACGTTAAGCGCCCCGTGCGTTTCGTTTTAGCTACCGAATACGGTATCACTAACGACGATATGCTTTACGGTTTTTTGGCGGGCGCTCTTTCTCAGAATTATGATATAGAGGTAATTTATCTCGACGCATTTACAAGAATTACCGGCAAGTGCGACAGCGAACTTGAGGACTTCTTAACAAAGCTTGACAAATTAGGCAAAGAGCACAACGCAAGGTTTGTTCTGAACATCACCGCACAGGCTGCGGAAGCTCCCGAATTTTTAAAGCCTTACATTATATAATTTCATTTTGTATTATTATTCTCTTGTTTTGTGATGTGGGGAAGTAATTTTGTTTTAAACTAAGTTATGTTTCTCCGTGGGGAATATATCCCTAAAACAAGTTAATTCACAGAATGTTTATTGTATACATCTTTTAATAATGCTATAATGAGAGTGCGCAATTATGCAGCACTCTTTTTTTACGGAGGAAATATGAAAAAAAAGCATGTGATATTCCTGCTTGTCGCCGTCGCGCTTACGTTTGGCGCATTAAGCTCCATTATTACGGGCTTTATATTAAAAAGCTCCGACAACGGACGAATATACGTAGATAACAATGAATATCAATATCTTATGAAATACTTTGAGATTGGAGATATTGCGGACCTCGTTAAGGAAAAGTACTATTCCGAAGTCAGCGAAGACGAAATTACCGAGGGCGCGCTTATAGGCAGCGTGGACGTGCTCTCCGACGGTTATTCCCGTTTTTACCCTAAAGAGGATTATTCGCTTCTTGACGACGCCGCGGGATACAACTTCATAGGTCAAGGACTTATGTTAAAAAAGACGGATTCAGGCTATTTTGAAGTTACAAAGGTTTTTGCCGATACCGCAGGTTTTGACGCAAACGTCTTAAAAGGAGACGTTATAACCAAAATCGACGGAAGAGACACGAGATATTTAGACCTTGACGCCGCCCTTTCCCGGCTCAGAGGAAAGTCCGGCACTGAAATTAAGCTCGAACTTATATCTGCGGATAAATCCGAGCCCATAGAGATCAGCTTTATGAGAAGACAGGATGATTTGCAGCTCATTTTTGACGATGTGCTTGACGGCGCAATAGGTTATATAAGCGTTATCGAGTTCGGAGCAAACGCCAAAAGCGAATTTATAAACGCTCTTGAAACTCTTTCTCAAAACGGCGCAAAAAAACTCATTATAGATTTAAGAGGCGTTCCCGGAGGATATATAAGCGCAGCCACCGACGCCGCAGATCTCTTTTTAACCTCGGGAACAATTGCAACCCAATATGATAAAACCGGCACCGTTACTGCATGGACCGCAACCGAAAGCGCCTCTTGGAGCGGACAAACCGTTATACTTACGGACTCCGAAACCGCCGGCGCAGCGGAGGTTTTTGCCGCCGCTCTTAAAGAAAATTCGGCAGCAACAATAATCGGGACAAAAACCGCCGCAAAAGGCTGCACTCTTAAATTCTTCGACCTTGGAAGCACCGGCGACGGACTTCGCCTTATAACGGGCGGATATTACACTCCGAGCGGAAACGACCTGGCAAAAGATTCTGTTTTGCCGGATACCGAAGTCTCCTCATCCGGAACAGACGCCGAGACCGACGCCGTTCTGCAGGCGGCAATTGAATATTTTAACCAATAAAGGGTCAAGTTAATAATTTGTTACTTGACAAGTTTTTATAACTGGGATATACTGAAATTGGCAATAGAAAGCCTATATGAGCATATAATTTTTATCTTATATATAGGAGGTCATTAAATATGAAAATCAAAAACATTAAAGACCCTAAGGGCTTCTTCGAGAAGCTCAAGGAGTGCAAAGGCACTCTTGAAATCGTTACCCCTCAGGGAGACAGACTTAACCTTAAGTCTAAGCTCAGCCAGTACATCATCATGAGCGATATGTTCAGCGATGCTACAATCGGCGACCTTGAGCTTATTGCTTCCGAGCCCGATGATCTTGCAATGATTCTTGCATACCTCATCAAGAGCTGAAAAAGGGTACCGAGCTTACGGCAGAATATAATCTGCCGGCAATTAAGAGAAAAACACATCCTTCAGGATGTGTTTTTTATTTCGTTACGCCATCAAAATGTCATGATTAATTTCTTTATAAAAGTTACTCTCAATATCAGCAAAATTCGAAAAATTACCTAAAAGCCACATGAGCTTTGTTACCGCAGCCTCAGTAGTCATGTCATAGGCTTCTATTATTTTAAGCCCGTTTTTGACCGATGAGCCTACCTCGTAAACCGTCATATCGCTCCCTTCGTTCGGAACCTGTGTGGAAATAACGGCAATTCCTCCCCCTTCGGTAAATTTTTTTATCGCGGCGGCTATTTTTTTATCTCCGTTGTAATCGGGCAGCCCGCCTAAGCCGAAAGACTCGATTATAAGCCCTTTATATTTTGAAGCTATATAGTTAATAAACTCTGCGTCAATCCCGGGGATAAGCTTTAAAAGAAACACTCCCGGCTCAAGCGAGTCATAAAAAACCGGCTGTTCTTCGCATTTATCATCTATATAGAAAACGACCCTTTCGTCAATAATTCTCGCTATATTAGGATAATTCACGCTGGAAAACGCATTATAGCTCTTTGTTCTCTGCTTTTTTGCCCTTGTTGCGCAAATTACCTTTCCGTCAAAAACCATACAAACGCCGTGAGCCTTATCCTGCAAGGCAAATACAACGCTGTCGATAAGATTTGTTTTTGCGTCCGTAATCTCCATATCAATAGGTCTCTGCGCCCCGGTTATAAC